>WHHJ01000050.1 GCA_014872655.1 Clostridia bacterium | reverse complement strand
GTATTAGGTATATCCCATGCTTTTGTATGTTCCACCAAATACCAGTCTGCTATTTGTAAGTTATTGTTCTACCAAAAAATCATTTAACTTATTATAAAAATCATTACTATTAAAAATATAATTACAATGACTTGCTTTTTCTAATATAAAGAGTTCAGAAAATGTTGTACTCTTGATGAAACTCTGTCCAAATGACGGAAAAATTCTTATTTTCACGATTAAAAATCGTATAGCTGGGATGCATATCATCAAAAAAGCCGACCTGCCCCGAAGAATTTGTATAACGAAAGGCCTGGTGCTCATTGACCGTATCGGTCAGCAGCCATAACATAGCCGGATACAATCTTTCATTGACTAACGTACTAATATCTAAATGAACGGTTATAGAATATCCGCAACGAACCTTTTTTGCATAATGCTCATAATATTCTTTTCGATCCCATTGCTCCAAATCAATCAAATGAAAAGCCATATCTTGTTCTCCCTTTGATATAATAACCAATATTCCTGTAAAACGATTTACGGAAATACTTTTTACTGAGAAGATTTGGTCTGTTGCTTCATCGAAAGAGAGATTCTTTTTTTAACAGGATCTACAGACAAAACAACAACCTTCACGATATCTCCTACTTTAAGCACTTCAGACGGATGTTTAATATATTTATCCGATATTTCCGAAATATGAACCAAGCCGTCCTGATGAACCCCGATATCAACAAATGCGCCAAAATCAATTACGTTGCGAACCGTCCCAGTCAATTCCATGCCCGGCTTTAGGTCATTCATATCCATAATATCACTGCGCAACAGCGGCGCCGGGAGTTCATCCCGGATATCGCGCCCGGGTTTTGAAAGTTCCGTCAGCATATCCATTAACGTCGGAAGCCCGATACCGCATTGTTCGGCAGCTTTTTGACGGCCGTATTTTTCTACCAATCGCGGCAGTTCAGCCAATGTATCGCCGGAAACGTCTTCTACTTTAAAACCAAACAGTTCCAAAAGTTTTTGAGCACTGTCATAACTCTCGGGATGCACTGCTGTATTGTCCAAACGATTCTTTCCATCCGCAATGCGTAAAAAGCCGGCACACTGCTCATAGGCCTTGGGCCCCAATTTGCTGACTTTTTTCAATTCTGTACGAGATCGAAAAGCACCATTTTCTTCCCGATATGCCACGATATTTTTGGCCACGGCCGCACTTAGGCCTGAAACATAAGACAGCAAAGAAGCCGAAGCCGTATTGAGTTCAACCCCAACACTATTGACACAATCTTCAACAACACCGCGCAGGGACTCATCTAACCGGGCCTGCGGCATATCATGTTGGTATTGTCCGACACCGATCGATTTCGGGTCAATTTTGACCAACTCCGCCAGCGGATCCTGAAGACGACGAGCAATCGAAACGGCACTACGCAAAGACACATCGTACTCCGGGAACTCCGCTGCACCCAGTTTAGAAGCCGAATAAACAGATGCCCCTGCTTCATTGACCACCATATAAGTCACTTTTTTATCTAATGTTTTCAGTGTCTGTGCCACAAAAATCTCAGCTTCTTTTGACGCTGTACCATTTCCGATAGAAATACAATCCACATCAAACTGCGAAACCCATTCCCGGATTTTTTGAGCGGCTTGTTCGACTTTATTTTGAGGGGGTGTCGGATATATCACCCCGGTATCCAATACCTTGCCAGTTGCATCAACGACAGCAATCTTACACCCTGTCCGATATGCGGGGTCCACTGCCAAAACGGTTTTATTCCGAATCGGCGGCTGCATCAATAACGGTTTTAAATTTACTCCAAACATTTTAATAGCCTGTTCACAGGCACGATCTGTTAAATCATTGCGAATTTCACGTTCTACAGATGGTTGGATCAATCGACTCCACGCATCGGCACAGGCTAAACGACAAAACTCAGTACTGATACTGTCCGGCTTTAAAAACAACTGATATAATACATTTAAGCAAATTTCTTCATCACAATCAATACGAACTTTTAAAAACTCTTCTTTCTCGCCTCGGTTGATCGCCAATATCCGATGACTGGGAATCTTTGATACCGGTTCATTGTAGTCATAATACATGGTATATACCGAATCGACTGATTCATCCCCGGAAGTTCGAACCGTCCCCTTGGAATAAAGAATCTGCTTGACTTGTTTACGAGCTTCTGCATCATCAGAAACGATCTCCGCAATAATATCCGAAGCTCCGGCTAATGCCTGCTCTTCATTTTCAACGCCTTTCTCAACAGAAATATATTCTGCCGCCAGCTGTTCTAAAGAACCTTCCATCACCGATTGCCCCATCAGTAAATCGGCAAGCGGCTGCAAACCTTTTTCTTTAGCCACGGTTGCGCGGGTTCGTCTTTTAGGTTTATACGGACGGTACAAGTCTTCAATTTCCGCCAGTGTGCCGGCTTGCGCAATAGCCTCCTGCAGCTCTGGAGTTAATTTTCCCTGCTCTTCAATCGAAGCCTGTACTTCCTGCTTGCGCTTTTCCAAATTTCGAAGATATGCAAGCCGCTCCGAAAACTCCCGCAGAACCTGATCGTCACAAGAACCAGTCATCTCTTTGCGATACCGTGCAATAAACGGAATCGTATTTCCCTCATCAATTAAAGCAATGATATTTTCCGCATGATCGCGGCGAAGCTGAAACTGCTCTGACAAGACTTTTACAAAATCCATATCCGTACTCCCTTATTCTTCATCCGGGTAAATTCTACCAAAATAGTAGTTACATTATACCATAAAGTAAAAATGCTTGCTTGCAAGGGCATTTTTACGAAGCCGTCAATGGCGCAGGCGCATAAAATGCGCACGGGCGAATGCCCTAAGGATTGCAAAGCAAGACTTTCTGCGTATATTATACCATAAAAAGTTTTTTTATTCAATTGTTTTGCCTATAGATTTTCGCGGTGTAATATGATATAATAAAAAAAACTTTATGTCATACATGCTATAAAATGATACGAAAAATAAAAAGGAGGACCTATGACTCCCAAAACCGTACTGATTACCGGGGGAGCTACCGGTATCGGAAAAGCCACAGCGCTGCTGTTTGTGCAGAACGGATTTCAGGTTGCCGTCAGTTACCGAACTCATCAAAAAAGCGCAGAAGAACTGCAACGTCAGGCGAACATTTTTTGTCAACAAGCAGACCTTACCAACTTGCAGCAGGTACAACAATTAGTTACCGCCGTACAGAAACAATATGGGACTATAGATATTCTAATCAATAATGCCGGAATCGCACTCAAACAAGACGTTGTCACCACGGCATCTTGTGAGGATTTTAATCGTCTATTTAACGTCAATATGAAAGGCCCCTTTTTGTGCACCAATGAAGTATTGCCCGGCATGATCCGGCAAAAAAGAGGCTCCATTGTTAATATAGCCTCCATATGGGGCGTTTGCGGAGCCTCCTGTGAGGTGCTGTATTCCGCTTCAAAAGCAGCAGTAATCGGTTACACGAAAGCGCTGGCAAAAGAGGTCGGCCCATCCGGAATCCGCGTCAATGCAATCGCTCCGGGACTGATTGATACCGAAATGAACCAACATCTATCAGATCTAGACAAACAAACCTTTGCTCAAGAACTTCCCCTCGAACGGATCGGAACCCCACAAGATGTTGCCGAGGCTGTTTTTTTTCTTGCGGGCGACCACGCCGGATATATTACGGGACAAGTGCTAAATGTTGATGGAGGATATCAAATATAAAACATCTTATTTCCTCGGAAATAAGATGTAAAAATGACGCAGACAAAATATTGTGCATAAAAACAACTCTTACCCATGCCACCTTTTTCCCATAGGTCTCTATCCCTACATTAATGAAATAAAGTAATATAAATATTCAAAAACGATTTTATATTATCAACAAAATAAGCGCCTCGCCGCACGATTCTCAATTAAAGAGTAAGTGCGTCGAGGCGCTGCTAAAGTTCAACAATTCGTTGGCTGTCTAAAAAATTAAAGTTTTTGTGCTTTTATTGTATGCGTTGCCCCCCACTGCCCCAGAATATCAATTTTAGAAAAGCCTGCCATTTGCAATGCTTTTATTTCATGCTCAACGGTCAACGGGGTATCATAATGATAAAGTTTATTGTCTCTTATCCCTTGTTCTAATTTTAGTCTCAATAATTCTTGTCTAAAAAACGCCTCTTGATCATCGGAAAGCGCAAAATAGTCAGTCAGCAAAAAATAGCCGTTTACCAACAATGATTGAAAAATTTTAGTATACAAAGGGATTTTTTCTTTTTGCGTAAAGTGATGTAACGATTCTACCGATACAACTGCATCATAACAATTTTTTCCAAATGGAATATCAAAATAAGAACCTTGTAAAATTGTTAGTTTTTTATCAACGTATTTTTTCTTCAAAGCGCTTAATAATGCTTCTGCCATATCAATACCCGTAATCCTCGCAGTTGGGTTTAACTCAAAATAATATCCAAGTTCAAGTCCTGTTCCGCACCCTAAATCCAAAATACTAACATTCTTATCCATCGGCAGATGTTTAGCCGTAAACGGATAAAACTCCTTTGCTGAATCTATCATATTTAACTGATGTTCTTCGTAACTATCTATTCTATTATTAAAAAAATCATCCATCTTTTCAAGCATATGACACTCCGCTATTCCTATTTATTATTTTAAATGATCTTAAAAAGTAACGGCAACTTAACATTTCGTCAAATCGCCGCTGTTATATTAATATTTACAAATTATTTGATAGTCGTAATATCTTCAGCACAAATACTTTGTTAATCAGTCCAATTTTGAATAACCATTTCCAGAAAATCGTCATACTCAAAACTGTCATATCTTACAACTACTCATATACATGCAAGCACACATCTGCAAACCAGTGCTTGCACACTATTCAACAAACACATCTTAAAATCACAGTATTTTTATTTTCCGTAATACTTTTTCACAAACTGCCAAGAAGAGCGACACATATCTTCTAAAGAATGCTCTGCTTTCCAACCCAACTCACGATAAGCTTTAGACGGATCGGCATAGCATGCATCGATATCTCCGGGCCGACGAGGACAAATCTGATAAGGAATCTGTACTCCGGTAGCCGATTCAAAGGCATGCACCACATCTAAAACACTGTACCCGGTGCCAGTACCGAGGTTATGAATAAAGACGCCTCCCGTGGACTGTTCCAGCTTTGCCAATGCACTTAAATGCCCCTTGGCCAAATCTACCACATGAATATAGTCTCGAACACCCGTTCCGTCATGCGTATGATAGTCATTGCCAAATACATGCAAAAATTCCAACTTTCCTGCAGCTACCTGCGTGATATACGGCATAAGGTTGTTCGGAATGCCATTAGGCATTTCGCCCAACAGTCCGCTTTCATGCGCACCGATCGGATTAAAATAACGTAGCAAAGAAACTTTCCAACTGTTATCGGAAGCAAATAAATCCCGTAAAATGGTTTCAGACATCAGTTTAGTCTGCCCGTACGGATTGGTCGCACTTAACGGAAATTCTTCCGTAATAGGCAACGACGCCGGATTTCCGTAAACCGTAGCCGAAGAAGAAAAGACAAAACTTTTACATCCATACTTCCGCATAACCCGGCACAAGGTTAACAGCCCCGTAATGTTATTGGAATAATATTCCAGCGGCTTTTCAACCGATTCTCCAACTGCTTTTAACGCCGCAAAATGAATAACCGCATCAATTTTATTTTCTTCAAAAACTTTACACAGTCCTTCTTCATTCAAAACGTCTTCCTGATAAAATTTAAAAGACTTCCCTGTGATCTGACTGATTTTGTCCACAACCCCGATTTCCGAATTGCTCAAATTGTCAACCACAATGGTATCATAGCCGGCATTCAACAGCTCCACACAGGTGTGGCTGCCAATATATCCAGTTCCGCCTGTAACAAGAATCGACATTGATCAAAGCCCCCGCTTTCGTTATATTATTATCAATATACCACGGTCCCGGTTGTTTGTCAAGGATTTCGTCTGAAATGTAAACAAAATTTCTGAAACATTGTAATCATCGACAAAATGTGATATAATATGAAACAGAAAGAGAGGTCCTACAGATGATGTCGGAAGTTGAAATTGTTGATTACTGTCTGTCCATGCCGGGAGCCTGCGTTCGATATCCGTACGGAACATCTCCAATGGTGATCTCAACGGCAGATGTTCACGAATTTTGTGAAGTATACGAGGGAACTACTCCGTTACATATTGTACTAAAATGCGATCCCCAGGAAGCCATTCGGCTTCGAAATGACTATCCCGCAATCAAACCCGGATATCGCTGTAATAAAAAACATTGGAATTCAGTTTTTGTAGACGAAACGATCCCGGATGCGCTGTTAAAACAAATGATTGAAAACTCCTACAAATTAATGAGTAAATACAAACGAAGAAAAGCCTGACTGAAAAGTGATTTTTTCATTCAAACACTTGAATTGCCATAAAAAATATGTTATTATTAAAAGGGAAAAGTATCATCTAAATATAAGGTAGACAGAAATATGAGTATTGCGTTAACAGAATATCAATTAAATGCTTCTGTTTTATTTACATTACATACCGCCCATGCACCATTGCCCAAGACAACACTAACTGACATTCTTACCCTTTGTGGAATGAATGGTTTTGAATTGAGCGAAAGCATACAAAAACTCATTGAAGACGGACATATTTTACAATATCAGATGGAAGATCAAGAGGTCTTTTTAAAGTTGTCCGAAAACGGCCGACAGTTGGCGGATATTGCAAAAAGCAGCATCTCGATTGCACTGCGTCAAAAATTAGTTTCCGTCACGGCAACAGAATTGGCAAAACTGCGAGCCAATTTAGCCGTTCAAACACAAATCGACCCCGTTGATGATCTTACTGACAGCGGCTTTTGGGTTACGGCTATGCTCCAAGATGACGGATTAAAATTATTTCAAATTAAACTATATGCTCCTACTAAACTGCAGGCAGAGATGATGTGCCAAACATATAAAAAAGATCCGTTAACCATTTATAAAAATGTTTTATCTTTATTTTTATGTCTTGAAAAATCATAAGAGAAGAGGAAGCGCGTATGGATCAAGAGTTATTTAAAAAAGGGCCGTTTAAACGTTTTGATCGGCAACAGGCCTTAGATTACATCAAACAGCTGGACAATGCAATGCGCCAAATGCGCGAAGATTATGAACGGCAATTGGCAGACGCCACCGATGAATTATCTCAAGCCAATGCATGTCTGGAAACCTTACGCGCAACAGAAGCCACGCTTACTCAATCCATACAAGAAAAAGCAAGTTTAGTCGAACAACTGACTGAGCAACTGCAAACAGCAGAAAAACAAGCACATGAAAAAGGATTGTTATCGGAAAAAATCAATTCCGAAAATCAACTATTGCAAGAAAAAAGCAATTTGATGCAAGAACAAATTCAAGTGCTGGAAGAACGCATCCAACAAGCTGAGCAACGGCTCGGAACACAATCCAATACTTCACAACAATTACAACAAGCCGTAGATTTACTGAATCAAGCAAACGATAAAATTACGCAACAGCAATCTACCATCCGGAACTTATCCGGCCAAATCGAGCAGCAAAATCAGACCATCCTGGATCAACAAGCTCAAATAGAAGAAAACGAGCAAGCGGCAAAATTATATTTGGAAATTAGAGAAAACATTGATCAAATCCTGCTGGAAGTTCGGCAGGAAGCGGACAGGATTCGCGCGGAAGCCAATAAGCAAGCGCAAGAAATCTTGTTTTCTGCACGAACAAAGGCCGGCATTCTTTCAAAATCCAACATAAAAACAGAGGTTAAAAAAAGCAATCCATACGAAAAAAGCAATGATCATATTTTAAATAAAATTCTGGGGCTCAAAAAGGACCTAACCAAAGGAAAAACACTATGACAATAAAAATTGACACTTCAAAACAAAATGCACGGGAAGAGTTTGCGAAATTAAAAACCGGAGATACGGTTTTATTATCCGGCATCGTCTATACTTCCCGAGATGCGGTACACAAAAAATTAAAAGCGCTGATCGAACAAGGAAAACCCTTACCGTATCCAATACAGGATGCCATCCTGTATTACGCCGGTCCAACACCGGCTAAGAACGGATTACCGATCGGCTCTTGCGGACCGACGACCTCTTCCAGAATGGACCCCTATACACCGCAATTATTGGACATGGGGCTTCTGGCTACGATTGGCAAAGGCGAACGCTCAGAACAGGTAGTACAGGCTTGTCGACGTAATCACGCTGTTTATTTATGTGCGATAGGCGGAGCGGGAGCGCTGGCTTGTCAGTCTATCAAAAAAGCGGAAGTGATTGCTTTTGAAGAATTAGGCTGCGAATCTGTCAAAAAACTCACCATTCAGGATTTTCCGCTTACCGTAGCGATTGACACGAACGGAAATAATTTATTTGCACATCGATATAAGGAGGAACCGGTCCATGCTGAGTAAAAAAATGGTACGTATTATTTGCCTCGGAATTGCGGGCTTATTGTTTGTTTCTTTGATCGCAACAGCGGTAATCGCATTTATCGGATAAATATCATATAATAAGTTAAGTTTAAAGGAGGATTTGTTATGGACAAGACGATCACGATTTCAGTAAAAACAATTTTAAAGGTTTGCGTTGCGGCATTGATTATCGGCGTGGCTATTTCTGCTATTATCATGCTTGTTAACAAGAACGAAAATGCCAGCCGAATTGCCGGGCAGGTTTCGAACAGATTAAAATCTGCAAAAGATGTCATCCAGGATAAATATCAAATTTATGCTCAAAAATATAAGGATTGTTTTGACAGATAAAAGAAAGGATTGACATCTTCGTCTATTTGTGCTATAATACAAAACAATAAAAGCGGGGAGCTCGTGAGCGGGCTGAGAGGAAGTAATCAACTTCGACCCATAACCTGATTTGGATAATGCCAACGTAGGGACGATAAGAAAACAACGCACCTTTGGTTTGTCCAAACGGTGCGTTTTATTATACTATTTTTATTTTTTTCGGAGGGATTTTAGTATGAACGCAAGCGTTGCAATCCAAGTATTGCCCGAAGCGGAAAACACAACAGAACTGGTTCGCATTGTAGACGAAGTAATCGCCTACATCAAAAGCACCGGACTATCCTATTATGTAGGTCCGTTTGAAACGACCATTGAGTCGGACGATTATGATCAACTGTTAGATATTGTGAAAGAATGTCAAAAAGTGGCAATCAAAGCAGGATGCGCCAGTGTATCGGCGTATGTCAAAATTGTCTACAGACCGGAAGGCGAAGTATTGACTATCGATGAAAAAGTTTCAAAATATCACCAATAAAATAGCGCCTGTCGTATCTCTTGGAATTCTGTTTCTGATCTGGCTTTTTGTCGGAGAAGAAAAACTCGTTCCCGCTTATATGTTGCCTTCACCGATTGATGTAGCAAAGGTCTTTGTAACAGATTTTTCTATCTTATTGCGTCACCTGCTGATCACGGTTCAAGAAGCCGCCTATGGCTTATTGCTGGGAATTGCATTGGCTTTTATAACGGCCACGGTTATGGATCGGTTTGCTTTTGTTAAAAAAGCTTTATATCCAATTCTGGTTATTACTCAAACCATTCCCACCATTGCATTGGCTCCGCTGCTGGTACTCTGGATGGGATATGACATGGCCCCCAAAATTGCCCTGGTAACCATTACCACCTTCTTTCCGATTGCCATTAATTTGCTGGACGGCTTTTCCGGTGCAGATGAAGACGCAATCTGTTTAATGAAGGCCATGGGTGCTACCAGAAGACAAATCTTCTTCCATTTAAAACTCCCCAGCTCGATCGGGAATTTTTTTGCAGGGCTTCGGGTTTCTGCATCTTATGCACTTGTAGGCGCCTTGATTGCCGAATGGCTTGGCGGAACAGCAGGAATCGGCGTTTATATGACTCGGGTAAAAAAAGCATACGCTTTTGACAAGATGTTTGCCGTGATTCTGCTGATCATTGTACTCAGCTTAGTGCTGGTATTTGTTGTGCAACTGCTTCAAAAAGCAGCAATGCCATGGACTCATGCAGATAAAAAACAAAAAAAGTTAGGAGAATAAAAAATGAAAAAAATAATAGCTGTTGTATTGATGCTGACAATCGTTTTAGGGTTATGCGCATGCGTTCAAAACCCTGCACAAACAACAGATGACCAGACTCAAACAAAAAAAATTACACTTAGTTTAGATTGGACCCCAAACACCAATCACACCGGTTTTTATGTTGCGCAGGCGAAAGGTTTTTACCAAGAAGCCGGCATTGAAGTGGAAATCATCCAGCCTATGGAAGACAGCGCGCTGATGCTGTGCGCCTCGAATCAGGCCCAATTTGCAATCGACGCCCAGGATACGATGGTCGGCGCTTTAGACTCAGACGAGCCGTTGAACGTGACGGCCGTTGCCACCTTAATTCAACATAACACCTCGGGCATCATCTCCAGAAAGGGCGAAGGAATGGATCGTCCGAGCGGACTGCAAGGACACAGCTACGCAACCTGGAACTTACCGATCGAGCAAAAAATGATGCAATCCATAGTAGAACAGGACGGTGGAGATTTCAGCAAGGTTACCATGATTCCGAACAACTTTTACGATGAGGCGGAAGCACTGCGAACCAACCAAACAGATGCGATTTGGGTTTATTATGCCTGGGCAGGAATCTCAGCTGAAATCAGCGGATTAGATTTTGACATCTTCTATTTTAAAGACTTAAATCCGACGTTTGACTACTACACCCCGGTATTGGTTGCAAACAATGACTTTTTGAACAGTGATCCACAAACGGCAAAAGCGTTTCTGGAAGCAACGATGAAGGGGTATGAATACGCCATTCAAAATCCGGACGAAGCGGCACAGATCCTGATTGACGGAGACGATACCGGCTCTCTCAAAGGCAGTGAAGAATTAGTGAAGAGAAGCCAGAACTACCTTGCCGGAGAATATAAAGCCGAAGTCGAGCAATGGGGATATATCGATCCGACCAGATGGGATGCTTTCTATCAATGGTTATACGACAACGGTCTAACCTCTAAAAATCTGAGCGGAATCGGATATACCAACGATTATCTGCCTCAATAAAACCATGTTGCTCGAAGTTCAACATATCACCAAAAGCTATCCGGACAAGACGGTAATTGAGGATATCAATCTACATCTGGAACAGCGAGAATTGGTTTGTCTGTTAGGCGTCAGCGGTGCAGGAAAGACCACCCTATTTCATATTATTGCAGGACTTTTGCAGCCAGATTGCGGACAAGTGCTTTTGGACGGAGAAGATATCACATCAAAGCCCGGATACATCAGTTATATGCTGCAAAAGGATTTACTGTTGCCCTACAAAAAGGTCATCGATAATGTCTGTCTGCCGCTGCGTATCCAAAAGATTTCTAAAAAGAAAGCCCGGCAAACAGCCCTGCCCTATTTTGCGGAATTCGGGCTTGCCGGAACAGAATACAAATATCCGCACCAATTATCCGGCGGAATGCGGCAACGGGCGGCTTTACTGCGGACTTATTTGTCTGCTACAAAAGTAGCATTGCTGGATGAACCTTTTAGTGCGCTGGACACGATTACAAAATCTTCCATGCATGACTGGTATTTATCCGTGATGCAAAAAATTAACTTATCAACCCTATTTATTACACATGATATTGATGAGGCAATTTTATTATCAGATCGCATCTATATTTTAGGCGACAGTCCGGGCAAAATTATTGGAGAGATTTCCGTTTCCGAACCCAAACCGCGTGCAAAAGATTTTTGTTTGACAGATCAGTTTCTGATCTATAAACGGCAGATCACCGAAATGTTAAATCTTTCCGCTTTATCATAATTAAAAAATACTCCCTGTTATACAGGGAGTATTTTTGCCAAGAATGCATACGATAACTCGTACAGAAATTTATTTAACGACAAAAACGCAAGCGATACCACTGCATACAAATCCTCTTTCATTATATATAAATATATAACAATTTTGAGCATATAAAAAGGATCCTGCCATAATGACAGCATCCTTTTACACTCTTGTCTTCTTTTTAAAAATCCGGTGCCTGCTTCCAGGCAAACGGCAATAAATCCCGAATACACACCTTTCGGATATTTCCTTCATCGTCATTTAAAATAACATGGATATCCGGGCAATATTCAATCAGCATTTGCCTACAATTGCCACAAGGTGCATATAACTTATTCGGAGCATGTTCGTGCACGGCGACAATCGTATCAAACTCCCGCTCTCCTGCACAAATCGCATTACCGATCGTAATATACTCTGCGCAAGATCCGTGAATTCCATCACAGTTGATACCACGATAGATATTCCCGTTTTTACAGCGTACTGCACATCCAACGGTATGATGATAGACACCTAGATCAAAATGCTCTGCCAAAACAGCTAAAGCCTCCTGAATCAAATCATAATCCGCCTGTGTTAATGCTAAAAAATCCATGATTTTACCCTTTCGTTTCTCTGCATTAAGCCAACGCAGCTCCAAGCGCCGTAGCATACTCCGCATGATCCGGAATATGGAAATGAACTCCGTGCAACTCTTCAATCATCGCAAAATGCTCCTGAGTACTTGGAATTGTTGCCAAACTTCCGCACAGAACTACATCCCGAATATCATCGATCCTGCTGGTAAAGACCGACATCATACCGATCGTTTGAAAAACCATATTGACAATTCCAGCCGCGATGTCGGATTTGGTTGTAAAATCAGTTACTTTGCCAAAGTTAGAGGCTGTAACATTAGACGGCATATATTCTCCGTTAGAATTCATGTCTCCGATACTAATATCGACGTTTTGTAAATTTCCTGTTTTAGCCAATTCTACAATACTGTCAACATTCTGAACGCCTAACAGCAAGGAAGACAACCCCACTAACGTACCTCCGCCAACACCGGTACCGCCCATATGAAAGATGTTCTGACCGTCCGCATGCACAAAAGCCGTCCCGGTTCCCATACTTACAATAATTGCTCGCTGTAATCCGGAAAGTTTTTCGCCGCCTAAACCAATGGCACGAAACTCATCGATTTTTTCGGTCCGGATACCGTAGATTTGATCTTTCACACAACCGGAACCGACACCGGTAATTTTAATACAAGAAATGTCCTGAAGACCAAGCCCCGCCTCTGCAATATACCGACCAAAGGCTCCGTATATCGAAGTCAGCGGATCGGTCGCCTTTACCTGTAAAGGCGTCGACCAAACTCCATCCCGAACTCCAATTATTTTTGTCGTACTGCCGCCGACATCGATTCCGATCACATTCATAATGATTCTCCGCTCTCTTGTCAAATACTACGCACTAATACTTATTCCGGTTTCTTTTCTTTCAGAACAGGATTTGCTGGAATAAAATGAACCAAAGCCTTGCTGACTGCAGAAGAAACCACAAAACATACCAAAGCCTCTACCAAACCGTTTAGTCCTACAAATCCAACCACAAAAGCCAAAATATTTTGCCCGGCGGCTAAACCCTGAATAAAATCCGTATGCCAAAACAACAACAAAAGGCTGCCGGTAAATAAAATCGTATTAAACAGCGCGCCGCATAAACCGGTAACGCCATATGAAACGATTTTGGTTCTGTCTATTTTTTGCAACCCACGGAATAAAAGACCTGCAAGCAATCCTACTAATACCCGAGGAATAAAGCACACGATAAACGTGTAAAACGGATTGATCTGAAACAACTCGGCGCCAAAAGCACTCGGAACTCCAACGCCAATACAGGTCAGAAAACTCGTTAACCCAAAAACGCCGCCTAAAATCGCGCCGCCAACAGGGCCCAGTACCATCGCGCCGATAATGACGGGTATGGTCAAAAACGAAATTTCCAGCACTCCAATTTTCAAATATCCGATCGGAGTAAAGGATAGTAAAAAAATGATTGCTGTTAAAACAGCCAGGTAAGTCAATGTTCTTACCTTTTTGGATGCATTTGTTTTGTTCATAAAAACCTCCTTGCTGCTGTTCTCACAAAACCAAAGATACAGCGCAATTTTATTTATTATAATTTAAAAAATTATAATCTAAATACGTTTTTTCTGCCGCAGGCAGATCCGATACAAACCATCGGTCAACAAGGTTTGATCCAATGTCATAGGCGTTTTACAATAAGGCTGAACCAGTGAACCGTATTTTCCTGTCAAAACAACAGAATGATACGGATATTTTTCCCCAATCCGATCAATAAACCCATCCACAACACAAGCCGTGCCATAGATGACCCCGGACTGAATACTTTCTGTCGTGTCAGTACCCAATACTTTTTGCGGCGCAGAAAGGGTGACAAAATTCAGCAAGTCAGCATTTTCGACCAAGGCCTTTAAAATATTAGACATCCCGGCATAAATAACTGTTCCTACATATACTTTATTCTCATCAATATAACTGATTGTCATTGTGTCCGATAAATTCACCAACAGACACGGTAAAGAATATTGATCCACAACGCCGGCGGCCATACCGACCAAATCCGCCCCTAACTGTGACGGATCGTTAATTTTAATATTTAATCCGCTCTTTACACCGGGACCGACAATCAAGGCGTTCACATCATACAGCAATTTCACCGCCTGAGCAACCCCTTGTGTCAACGGCGGGGAAACCGAAGCAATCACAGCTCCGTCTACGGCTGACTCGATACCGAAAAACCGTGACAATTCCGCTAACTTGATTGCAATATCTTCTGCGGTCATCTCTTTTTGTATCCAAACACTGCCTACCTGCTTTTCCGTGTTGGTTTGATAAAATCCAACCGTCAGCAAATCTTTGCTAATATTTTGTACCAAAATCATCTTCCATCACCGCCCGGCCGTACAATAAATAACAAAAAGGC
>WHHJ01000005.1 GCA_014872655.1 Clostridia bacterium | reverse complement strand
GGGTACGATCACCTCCGGTGAAGACCGCTTTATGGAGTGGAAAACCAAAGACGGCAACTATGAAAATACGCAGTATGCTCAGTTCGATACTTTCTTTGAGGGTATGTTCCAAAAAGAAAGACTTCTCGATATTATTAAGAACTTCATTTGCTTCTCTAATGAAGGTATCAATTCATTCAAAATCCTTGCCGGCTACCATCAGTATTTTGCGGTAAGAAAAGCGATTGAATCTACAAAACACGCTACCGTTACAGACGGTAAAGGCGGTGTGTTCTGGCATACACAAGGAAGCGGAAAATCGCTTTCTATGGTTTTCTATGCTCATTTGTTGCAGGAGGCATTAGACAGCCCGACAATCGTTGTTCTGACCGACAGAAACGACCTTGACGACCAGCTCTACGGACAGTTTGCAAAGTGCAAGGACTTTTTAAGACAAGAGCCTATGCACGCAGAAAGCCGCGAACACTTGAAAGCTTTACTTGCCGGCAGACAGGCAAACGGCATAATCTTTACCACAATGCAAAAGTTTGAGGAGTCCCACGAACCTCTTTCTGAACGCCACAACATCGTTGTTATGGCAGATGAAGCACACAGAGGTCAATACGGACTTACAGAGAAAATAAAGATTACCAAGAACGAAGAAGGCGAAGATGTTGCAAAGCGTGTTATCGGCACAGCCCGTATTATCCGCAACACCTTACCGAACGCTACATACATTGGCTTTACGGGCACTCCTATCTCCTCAAAAGACCGCAGTACCCGTGAGGTATTCGGAGATTACATTGACATCTACGATATGACGCAGGCTGTCGAGGACGGTGCTACCCGCCCGGTTTACTATGAGAGCCGTGTAATTAAGCTCAACCTTGATGAAGCGACCTTAAAATTGATTGACGCCGAGTATGACATTATGGCAGCCAATGCAGATGAGGAAGTCATTGAAAAGAGTAAGCGTGAGCTTGGACAGATGGAAGCCGTTCTCGGAAACGATAACACAATCAATTCTTTGGTTTGCGATATTCTCGACCATTACGAGAATAACCGTGAAAACCTGTTGACCGGTAAGGCGATGATTGTTGCCTATTCCCGCCCTATCGCTATGAAGATTTACAATCGTATATTGGAGCTTCGTCCCGCATGGACGGAAAAGGTGGCAGTCGTTATGACCTCCGGCAACAACGACCCGGAAGAATGGCGACAGATTATCGGAAATAAGCACTATAAGGACGAGCTTGCAAAGAAGTTCAAAGACAATAACAGTCCTTTGAAAATCGCTATTGTTGTGGATATGTGGCTGACCGGTTTTGATGTGCCGTCTCTTGCCACAATGTATGTTTACAAGCCTATGTCGGGACACAATCTTATGCAGGCAATCGCCCGTGTAAACCGTGTATTCAGAGATAAAGAAGGCGGACTTGTCGTTGACTATGTAGGCATTGCCACCGCCTTGAAGCAGGCAATGAATGACTACACTTCCCGTGATAAGAAGAACTACGGCGATACAGATGTTGCTAAGGTTGCTTATCCGAAGTTCTTAGAAAAGCTGTCTGTTTGCCGTGACAAATTCCACGGATACGATTATTCCAAGTTCCAAAACGGCACAGACCTTGAAAGAGCAAAAACTATCAGCGGTGCTGTCAACTTCATTATGGGCAGAGAAAGAGTTGATGAGAAGGACTCTTTTGTAAAAGAAGCCCTTATGCTTCATCAGGCGTTGTCTCTCTGTTCATCTTTGGTTGACGAGGACAGCCGCTTTGAAGCAGCGTTCTTCGAGTCCGTGCGTGTATTGGTACTCAGGCTGACAAATACAGGCGTCGGAAAGAAGATTTCCTTGCCGGAAATGAACGCAAGAATCAATGAACTTCTGAAGCAGAGTATCAAGAGTGACGGCGTTATCAACCTGTTCTCAGATATTAAAGAGGAGTTTTCTCTGTTTGACCCGAAGTTCCTTCAGGAAGTCGCAAATATGAAGGAAAAGAATCTTGCTGTTGAACTCCTGAAAAAACTGATTGCAGAGCAGGTGTCGGTCTATCGCAGGACAAATGTGGTTAAGTCCGAAAAATTCAGCGAGATTATGCAGCGTTCTCTCAATGCTTACCTCAACGGTATGCTGACCAATGAAGAAGTCATTGAAGAAATGCTGAAATTGGCAAAGCAAATCGCCGCAGCACAAAAAGAGGGCGACCAGCTCGGACTGACTGCTGATGAACTTGCTTTCTATGACGCATTAACAAAGCCACAGGCAATTAAGGACTTCTACGAAAACGATGAACTGATTGCCATTACAAAGGAGCTTGCAGATACTCTCCGTAAGAATAAAACGATAGACTGGCAAAAGCGTGAGTCTGCAAGAGCAAAAATGCGTATGCTTATCAAGAAACTCTTGAAAAAGCACAAGTATCCGCCGGAAGGTATGGAAGATGCTGTTCAGACAGTTATGACACAGTGCGAGCTTTGGACGGATAATGTTATGGCGTTTTAATATTTGAATGTCATTGTCTTAGCAAGCATCGTCTTTGTGTCCACACGACATTGCCTTTGCAAGCAACGCATTTGGATATCCAAATACTGCCGCTTGTCCGGCACTTGTTAGGGCAAATCCCTAAAACCCTTTGAACGGAGAATTCTATGGATATAAATGAACTCAAAAAACAGCTGATTCCGTATTGGCGTGACATTTACAATCTGCAATACGGCAACATTCTCAAGCAACTATTTGTTCGTATCAAATACAGAATATTAGGAAACCGTTTCGGAGCATCGGAGATTCCGGATAATATTCTTGAAGCCATTGCACGTACAATGCTGCCGGATATTCGCGAATTTTTCCTTTCCAAAGATGGACAGGAGGAGTTTGCCGCTTGGAAAGCGGAATATGAAAAGAATAAGAAAAAAAGAGCATAAAGCAAAAGGCGAGGGTGAATCCCCCGCCTTTTCGTCACTATTTATAGATTAGCTCATTCAAGATAAATTCCCGTACTCTGCTTTGAATACTATTCATCCGTCTGATCCATTCAATTTGATCGGAAACTTTTAACTGCTCGGTTACGCCCTCGTTTTCAGCCGTTTGTCGGACTAAAGAATCAAACATATCGCAGGCATCACGGTCAATGTCAGCAAGGTAATTGTTTAGAGTTCCGTTTAGCCGCATAACATTGATGACCGTCCGATTGTTGCGGTAAAGAAAATCATAATGCAGTCTGCCCCAAGCGCCGATGTTTTTAAGTTCTGTTTTCATAATAAGTAACCTCCGAATTTAGTTTTTGCGTTTTGAATTAAAGTTCGGATAGTCTATAAAAATGACAAATCCGAACCCTTCACCGATTGGTTTAGGGTTCGGATTTATACTGTTTGGTGCGGATAACAGGACAATGCGTTTATTTTGGGATTTTCTTAACGTTTTGTCACTTGTGTGTCACTTGTTGCAACCTTGTTATTGAGTCTTACGTTTTCTATTATCGTATTGTATCCCTATTTTTGCAGGACGAACACCGTACAACAATAAGGTACAAACAGAAATAAGGCGGTAAATTACCGCCTTATTTTTTATATGTTTATATTATACAACATTTATTATATCATGTCAATACTAAAACTATTTTATCGATTCTCTTGCGATTGCAGTGACATCGGCAAGAGTTACCTTTCCGTCACCGTTCAGGTCGTAAATTTTGATCTGATCGTCTGTCATTCCATGTTTCCCGATTGTATATTGAGCAGCAAAGGTCACTGCAGACAATGTATATTCGCCAACCGTGAATTCAGACACCCAACCCATGTATACGCCATTGTGCGTATCTTGAATAAAATACGGATGCTCTCCCTCTTTATAGTCTATGATCTTTGCTACCGTCCACGGACCGCTGACAGGCTGTCCGGATTCTATTCCGTTTAAACTGGAAAATACATTGCCACCCCAGTACATCACAAGATTACCAATCTGATGAAGCTGCGTCCACGGTTCCAGTGCTGATTCATCAACCCAGCCGATTGCATGTTCTTGTACTGTGTTATTTGCTCCGTCCCATCCGGTCGTACAGATAAAATAACGGGAGCCGTTATAAGCCCATACTTTCACACATGACATATCCGAAGTAACAGATGTAACATTCCCGTTTTCGTCATATATGTTTGAACCGTTCAATAACCTACAGTTTTGATAATTTTCGAACTTGCCAACAGGTCTATCAATTGGCATGTCTTTGAAGGTCATATTTTTTTCAGACTGCATGGTTGTAAAATTACGGTCGATATAAAGCAACTGATCTGGCTTGAACTGTCCGCCGGTTGTTTGCAGAACCCACTGTTTTTTAGAGTTTTGCTTCCAGCCGGTGCCTTTCATCCTGCCCTTTCCGCAGGTAACATGAAGATGATTGCCTGTAGCATTTCCTGTGCGCCCCTCACGACCAATATATTCATATTTTTCGTAAATTCTACCGACTTTAATCCCGTTGCTTCCAAAGTCGTCATTTTCCATGTGGACAAATTTAATAGTCAAATAATCGGTTGTACCGTCCGGGAAATTAACAGGCTCTGTGCTTTCAAACCATGCACCATTGGCTACGCCTTTATGCCCCGTTACTTGTCCGTAAATCTTAGTACATTTCATCCGGCACGGAGCGTAAAACGATTCACGACCGGTCGTTCCATCTGCGATGTCCATAGGATAGTCTGCCGGGCTTCCCCCGCTGTTGAGATAGTGATTATATGTACCATTCCAAGATTGTGTTACATTGCAAACCTTTTGAGGAAATACAGCATAATTACTCATTGTTATCTGCCGCCTTTTCATCGGTTTTCATGCCGGCCATAATCTGATCAGCAGTTTGTGCTGCCTGTGTAAAACTGTTGTTTTTCCACCACGCAATCGCTCCGGTAATGATTGTTGCCAGCAATGACACAACTTGATAAATGTCATTTTCAGCAAACGGCAATGCCTCTTTGCCGAAGATTGCCAAGCACTGGTTCACCAATGCAATCAACAAGCAAATAGACCGTGCCCACGTGTCAGGTGTTACGTTCTTGATTTTCTCCCACATTCTTTGGTTCTCCTTTCATCAGTTCCTCGGCAGAAACAACCTTTAACCGGTGAATATCCTGCATTTCGCGTTCTACAAAGCTGTTTCCGCCTAACTTTTTATATGATTCGTACAGTTTGTCCAACGTTGCCAAGCTATACGCACCGATGGTCTTTCTTTTCATGTATGAAGTGTGCGCTTGATTGATTCTTGCACGTATCAAGTTCATCAAAGACTCTTTCAAATCCTCATCGTTTTGGTTGCTTTTTTCTATATATTCATCAAGTCTTCTGCTAAGATCGGCTATTTCGTCCGCTACGCTTGCGTGACATTCTCCCATGGCCTTTTTGATTTCGATGGAAGATACCTTTTTGATTGTTCTCGTCACAACCTTTGATATGATCCCAACCGCAGCCGCAACGGTGGCAATAGCCGCGCATATGTAAATAATAACGTCAATATCGATCATCATATCTTCCACCGCCTGTATTATACTATTCTTCTACGGTGGGTGTCTCCCCCCACACAGAAAAAATCGCAGAAACATAAGGAGCATCCAGTTCATCTTGTACCTGCTTTCGTCCTGATTCACTGTTTACATATGCCCGTCGAAAATTTTCACCGACCTGCATTTGCTGTCCATTGATTTCAGCCATTTCTTGTTTTAAAATACTGACGCTATTTGGCGTTAGCATGTCTACGGTGATTTTGGTTTGTGTTTGAAGTTCCATCTTGAGATCTCCTTTTATAAAATTGAATATTGAGCAAAAAATTTACATTCTTCACCAGAGGCAGAACCGGTACTGTCAAAGACGCCAATCGATGTCCCTGAAATACCGACATAAAGCGGTACCATCGACTGCCCAAGCGTCATAGACTGATACCCAACACCTACTGCTGAAAAATTCTTTACGGGAAATGGAAGTCCTTCTGCCTCGGCAGAAGCTGTTCCGGCAGCAATTCTTCCCCAAATAAAAACAACATTTCCTGCCCGCAGATAATGATTTGAAGTAGAAACGACATCCCCTTTACGCATCAACGTAAATATACCACTTTCCACCTCAAGGTCTTTTGAGGAAATCAGTTTGTACCAACTACCCCACATAATAGTCCCCAAAGTTGTAGATTGAGATCGAACATATACATCGGTACTAAGCGAGTTGTTTTTTCCAACCAAATATATCTGAGCTTTTTTATCGGATGTTTTTGATTGCATAGACAGCATAACACCATCTTGCGGATTGTCTACAGGAGTATTAGACGCTTGTTCTGAAAAACTAATCACACCCGTAGGTGCGGCATTGGCAGAATCTGAAACGGCCATTATTGGGAAAGTCGCCTTGCATTTGTCCCAAACTTGACTGAGGCCTGTACCACCTAAAAACTTTTTCATCTTTCATCACACCATAATTTCATCAATTTCTTCTCTCCCTTACACTAAGATATTATCAATTTCCTCGTCCGTCAATTCTTTTAAATCTTCCTCTGTTAAAATTCTTTTCCATTGACTTGCTCCAATCTCAACGCGACGAAAATATAAGTCTCCACTATCCGCATAATCAGCAAGAATTTGTACTCTTGCATATCCAGATTCTATAGGAATATTTATATATCCATAACTTTTTATTCCGGCAGGTCCAGAGAAGGTAGACAACGAACTTGATATCTCAGGTATATTTGCCTCTACGTTTGCACTCGGCGGGTTTTTAACCGCACTTGTTACAGCGTCTGTAATTCCGTATCCAGCTACCGTTGTCGGCTTTCCTGTAACGTCATCCCAGCCTACAGTAATAGGGTCATCGCTGTTTCTTTTAGACGCAAGCGCAGTATCTATCTTGTCTGCGTTATCGTTAAACACAGCGATATCGTAATAATCTGATGGGTCCGGCTTTATCAGATTATAGTTTGGTGTGTTTGTTGCCATTATAGCCCTCCTGACATTAGTTGATCTTGTTTATACGCTGATAATTGAGTGTGCGTATATTTTGATAGACTTGTATTAGTGTTTTTGTAAGCTATACTTTTTTCGTAGTCGAGCCACGCCTGCCACCTTACTATTTGGTCTTTAATATTAACGTATTCCGTGTCCCAATTTGCTCGATAATCACCTGGGTATATGCTGTCAAAATCCTGGTTGCTTTCAATTTCGTATATCATGTTTTCGAGAAACGTAAACACTTGATACACGTACTCAAGCTTTATAGCCCTATATGCATTATCTATTTTTGCAGCGGCAAGCAAAGAGTTCCACCCTGAAGAGAATGCAAAAACATCTTGTACGGTCATCGTTGTTCTTTGGATACTAATAAGCGTTGTCGATATATTGATAAGCTCAGAATGGAAATTTTGTAAATCACGAACTGTTATTTTACTCATCTTCTCTGCTCCATTCTGTAACTTCAATATCTGATACTTTGTCTTCCGCAGAATAATCAGTATCAACAGACGTTACGATACCACGAACGTACTCGCCCAACGAGGTTCGTATAGTTACGAAATCCCCTAGCCCTAATCCAGCAAGATCTCCGGTGCAGACAACACTTGCGCTTACTGTTCCAATAGATTTTTGTCTCTTCACACACCTAGAAAGTATTGCTTCTCCATGTACGTCGTTTCTAATTGTTCCGTAAATCAAAAAGTCTGAAATAAATGGTATACTGGGCATCAATGCGTACTTATATGTTTTTATGTCATTGGTGTCATTAGATATTTTTTCTGATATACTATATTTACGCTGCGCATTATCCCATATTCTAAGTTCATACGCCAATTTGCTTGTGTCGGATATTTTGTATGAAAAGTCTGTTACGCTAAAAAAGCAAGAGTCTTTGTCTGTCGCAATGCGATAGTCGTCTTGACTTTCTTCCCACAGCATTATAGCGTCTTTTGGTGTATCAAATGTCATAGATACGAGTTCATTAGACGACGCGTTGTATGCCTTTTTCTGTGTTGGATTAGACGTATCAAGGATTACTGTATCAGCAGACTGCTGTCCTGCATTTGTAATATAGAACTCTCTTTCATATGCAACGGCGCCAACGCCATTTTCCCGATTTAGCTCGGCCTCGCCAAGTATGCTTTCATCGCCTATACTTATATCTACCGAGTCTTCGTTAAGCCTAAAAATAAATATAGACCCATCTGGGCGCACCTTGCATACAAGCCCTGAGCAAAAAAGGACATTGACCAATAAAGTCCTACAGTCTGTTGACGCAATATACCCACTTATAGATGGGAGAGTGTCAACATTTATTCCCGGGTCAAGTGTTATAGTAACACCAGTCGCAGCTCGAATAAGCTCAAGAAGTTCTGCTGGAGTGCTTGCTGGCCTATAAGAAGTTGGGTAGCCTGCCCACGATAACGCTAAATCGAAACAATGTGATATAGGTCCTATAGGCGTACTGGCGAGTATCCCTATGCTGTCTTGCGCCGTTATTTCATAGCGATCGCCAAGCTGCTTTTCTGCATTAGTTATATAATAGGTGCCCTCAAGATTTCCGTCTGCGTCCATAAGCAATAGTCTTTTCCCAGGAACATACGGAAGATTTCTTATTTGCGCAAGCGTTGCCGTCAGCTCGCCGATAGACAAGTCCGAGCTAATCGGGTCAAACTCATCAATGACAGATATGCCAAAGTTATCCGTCAATGTTTGTGACGTTAAGAAATATAAACTGTCCAGCTTAACAAAACTATATGGCATTGCTTGGGGAAATGAAATGCTAATTTTTGTACAACCTGTTTGGTTTAGACTGCAAAAAAAGTCTAGGTTATCTGGGTCAGGATAAAACCTCTTTGACTGAATAAATGTATTTGAAATATAGACTGTTACTACTATTTCTTTAGGGCAATTACCTTGGAATACGAGTCCTATTCCGTTAATAGTAGATATTCTACTTGTCTGCACGGCGATTATCATTGACGTTATCTGGCTTAACGAGAAGTTACCGTTTTGATCTGATATGGAAGACGATATATACCCAACATTATCGCCAGGGCGATAGAATTGTTTTACCTCGTCCATATCTATTCCGTCATTTTCAAAAACGTAATAATCAACCATGTCGCGCTCTGAAAACAATTCAGATACGGAGCTTACGCTTTGCACGCCACCACCTGGAACAGAAACAGAGCCGACTTCTGGCTCTGCCCCATCCACTCCAATATATTTTACCTGATACATAGTTATCCCCCGTAATTCTGTGGGGATTTAGCAATAAACTCTAGCTCTATTTCCCCCCAGTAGTTTACGCCATTTTTCTGGTCTTTCAGCATCCGGCTGCCTTTAGTTATATAAGCGTCAAAAGTTACTGTTGTTTGGTTATGCGGAACCGTAATGACGTTGAATGCTTTTTTCGCGCTCACTTGGTTCCACAGCCTGTCCCAATCGCTAACAGAGCAATTACCTCTATATACCTTTAGTTTGTAATTGAAAAACACGCCGATCAATGATATATACATCGTCCCGGCTTTTGTGCGGCCGCTTTTATCCGAAGATAGCTTTTCAAATGATTCCGTAAGCTCGGACACCGTTGCGTCAGCCGCATATGAAACACCGTCTATTATAATCATATAACCACTAGAACGCAGCAGCGCGCCTTTTCTCCTTTTCGATATTGATGTTTAGGTACTTAAACAGCGCAGCAAGGTTTCCGGTAACATTAAGTGTTATGTTGTCCGCGCCGCGCGCATTAAGTGCCATGTTCATAGCTTCTACAATAGTAGCGAGTGGGGCCTCGATGTTAGTTCCGTTTTTCTGGTCACCGACTATTGCAGCGAAGGGCTTGTTAGGAGGAAGAACAGCACCTTGCGCCAAATAGGGAATACGAGGAATTAACGGTGGATCGCTCGGTATCTCCCAGCCCCACTCTTGGCCGATCAAGCTTCCTATCCACCCGATTGCGTCGCCGAGTCCGTTCACGATGCCGGATACTACGGCGTATACAGCTGACCATAGCGCATTTAGCGCATCTATTATAATGTTTGCCAACCCTATGAATATATTTCCAAGACCTTTAAGCGCTCGGTCAATATCGCCGGTAAAGATTCCAACAATAAAATCTACAACGCCTCCAAGTACTTCGAACACGTCCATTACAACGTCAATTATTATTTTTAGCAGATTCCCGATTAGCGCAATTACTGAGTCGATTACCCCTTTTACAACTTCAAAAACAGTACGAAAAACAACGACAACGCCTTGTATAACTTTATTTATTGTACCAGAGTGTTCTTGAATGCTTTGGCTTAGGTACTCGTATGCAGCTTTAAATCTGTCAATAATATTTATTATAGCAGTGCCAAGCCATTCGCCTATTGGCTTTAGAAGGTTGTCCCACAAGAACTGTAGACCAGGCTTTAGTGCTTCTATAATATTATTAAGAGCTGTTATTTGCGCAGCGATAAGATCTAATATGTGTGGGAATAGTGTTTCGATAGCCCACTGTGATATTGGGACTAGAATTTCATTATACACCCATTCAAGACCTGAGAACATGTTTGCAGCCAATGGTTTTAGCGCCTCTCTAAGCCCCGCAAGCGAGTCAGAAATAGGCCCAAAGTCAATTTCTTTCAGCGGTGCAAATAACTTTTCAAACACACTTGTATCAATAGAGTCCAGCTCACCGGATAATCCGCTTGTAAAATCCGTTGCACCAGCTGTGACAGTGCTTGTATCATCATCACCAGAAGACAATGTACTTAACGTGTCAAAAGAAGCCGACGCAAGCTTTGTTTCCTTTGCAGTTTCTTTTGTAGCGCTTGCTTGCGCTTGTAAAGCCTGCGCATTCTTCGACGCCTGCTGCGCTGTTGTGCCGAACACGCCAGCTATAAATTTAGCGAGCGCGCCGGTTACTTTTTCGATCCATGAGAAAAGCGTTTGCAGCGCCGGCAGAATTGCGTCCCAAATTGGTTGGAACGCTGTCAACAAGTTTCCTTTAATTCTACCAAGGGACGCCGCCAGCGTAGAATTTGAGGTTATGAGACTTCCTAATCCCTGTCTCAATGCAGTAAGCCCGGAGCTAATGGCATTAAAAAATAAGGCCCCAGAAGCTATCCCCTTTAGCCTGTTTCCGAATTTACTAAATGCTCCTGTAGCGCTTTTCCCTGCTTTTGTTATTCCAGACAAACTTTTTTTGAGTGAAGTTGACGACGTGCTTGCTTTGCGTACATTCTTTTCCATATCGTCAGTTTCTTTTTCTGCGGCAGCAAATGTAGATGGATTCAACTGCGCGTTTACTATGTCAGAAGATATTTGTTTTGTCTTTGCCTCGATTGAGGACAGTTGTGAGTCTAGCTTTTGGGTCTCGGCAACAAGCCTTGCCTCTTCGTCAGCCCACTCCTGCATAGACGACGCCGTTCCGCCTTGCGCCATTAAACCGCGAACCTCAGAAAGCTGCTTTTGCTTTGCTTGCAATTCTGTTGTCAAGTTTTTTGACGATGTTTGCAGGTTCTTGAGATAGCTTTGCATATTACGGATCTGTGTATTGGCAGCCTTTGCGTCAAAGTCTACCTTTATTTTTAAATTTGCCTCAGCCAAAAAATCACCGCCTATCCACTAAATATATCAGCAAGAGCCTTTTCATCTGACTCGGAAAGTTTTGTTTGTATGGTTACAAGCGACCTATTGTTATTATAAAAATCGCGCTCCCATTTTTCGAGCTTTTTCCCGGCGGCAAGTTTTCGCCTGATCTCGACCACATTCAGAAACGTACTTTCCCCAATATTCATATACGCAGCTAAAAAAGACCACCAATGCCAATACGGAAGCGCCCTGATCTCTGTCCCTGCAATCTGGTTGATCGGAGCCACTATAAGAGGAAAGTCCTGCTCCCAGTCCATCATTCTGCGCTGCTTTTTTGGAGCTTCTGTTTTTCCTCCAGCAATAAACCACATGGCTTGTTTTATAGCTTGTTCTATGTCGTCAAAAAGAGAAACAACTTCGTCAGCCTTTTTTATAAACGGATCGTCTGTTTTCATAATCCTATACGCGTCTTCGTATATGTTGCAGAGTACTATCAATAGTTTGTCCTTATGCTCTACATTGGGGTCTCGCATAGCCAACACACAGTCAAGTACTACACGGTAGTCGCTACGTATCTTATATTCTTTTCCGGCCACTGTTAATGTGGTCGGCAAGCTATATACACTCATTTAATATACGACTCTACGGCGTCAACGCGCTTCTTTGCTGACTTGCCGTATGAAGTTATATGCTCTTTAATAACAGGCAGAATTGCAGATAAGAACACTTCAATATATGGTTTACCATTCACATCTGCAAGTGCATTAGTTTCACCAAATACCGCCTTAGACGCGTTGTAGTCAAAAATATAGTCGACCGCTTTTCTGATCTCAGTATCAATCCTCGAAATAACAGAGATCATAATAGTGGGGTCCGCGTTTTTTTGTGCATTAAAAGCGTTGATTTCTTCTTGCGCGTCTATTTGAATCTTTTTGATTTTCTCTTCCGCGATTTTCGCGCGTTCAAAAATGTTGATATCCCCAGGATTGATATAGATAACTCTGTCATCGCCGTATAGCTCTTTATTTA
Organism: Clostridia bacterium; assembly: GCA_014872655.1. Taxonomy (GTDB): domain Bacteria; phylum Bacillota; class Clostridia; order Oscillospirales; family UBA644; genus UBA644. The sequence goes on along the minus strand of WHHJ01000005.1, from coordinate 40,369 downwards.
CATATACTTTAATCCGGCCATCTGATAGCCCTAAATTTATTGTAGACATTATTCTTTCCTCCTAATAAAGAAGGGCTGCGATTATGCAGCCCTATTATTTAAGCAGCTGTACCTTCTTTAAAAGTAGGCGACGCTGTGATTTCCGGAACAGATCCAAAGGTAAAGTCATTGGAATATGTGATTGTAAACGGCATTTCTACGTTTCCGCTTCCGCCGATAGACTCCGGGGTGATTGTACAATTCTTTTCCCGCTTTTCCAGGCAAGCGTTGCTTTCATTGCGCAAGAATCCGTATACCGTAAGCACTTCAAACGAAGTCATTTCAGTATAGGCATTACGAACGGCCGCGCTATTAAGCGTAAGCAAGAACTTGCTATCCTTGTTAAATCTGTACCCGTCCATAGATTGCGACGGCTCGGACTTGTTGATGGATGAACTTGTCACCCCTCTAATGTCCGTAATCGTCTCGATATCCCAGTTGTACTCAATGGCAGACTCTTCTACCTTATAGCCAAGCATTTCCCATTCGGGGGATTCAGCTGTGCCTACATTGACATAATGCGCAAGAAGCTTACGCTTTACGTCGCCGGTTGGCTGGTCTGTCATTGTAAATCCATCCACAAATGTTTTAATTTGTGCGTCAGTCATTATTTAGCCTCTCCTTTTTTCGAATATTTTAACGGCAAGTAAAACTTCATATTCGGTCGTTCCGTCTTCATTGATTGTTGACAAGACCGCGTTTGTTACTTTTATATCTTCAACAACTCCATACTCAAGAATGGGATAATCACCGTCGTCATTTCTGTTATATACCCATCTTGTCAGCTGCTCTATAACGTCATTATTTTCTACGCGGTCCGCTTCATCAATACTAAGAGACCTTAACCGAAAGATATAATTGTTTGTGTATTCTCTATTCCCTAAGACGTCAACAATAGCCGTACCTGTTGAGCTTGCAGAAATTGAGCGCGCCGGTGTTTGCATAAGCATTATATCCGTTGTAATAACGCCGCCGTCAAATTCTTTTAACCATGCGCTTAGGCTTGCAATCAAACTCATTTTAGTACCCCTTAGATTTTAAGAACTCCACCAGGTCGTCAAGAATCTGGCCCTGCTTTTCTGCCCACATTCTCTCAATCCACCTCGGCCCGCGCTTTGGCTCGCCGCGGTAGTGTAAGTCCTCATTTGTTGCATATTTCTTTTCGTCTTTTTTGGCAAACGGGCTGTTCGTTTCTTCGCCCAGCATGAGCTTACCAAACCAAACAAATGCCGCGTACGGCTCGTTGTACTCGATCGCGTCTTTTGATACTGTCGCCGTATTTTTTAGCAATCCAGTATACATAGGCGTGTACGGGTCCGCTAGCCGGAGAATGTCTTCCATGACAAACCCCTTTGCCTCTCCGTTATCAAGCGGCACGCCGAAATCATTTAGTACATCATTTATTACACTAACGTCTACAGATACAGCAATCATTTTACGGTCACTTCCCAATGCGCCAGCGCGCTGTCTACGGTTGCCTTGATAACGCGGCTTATAACCCTCGGAGCGTCGAGGTCTTTTGCCCGCTCAATCTCTGGTCCTATACCTTGTACTATAAGATCGCCAGGCTTAAGTGTCCACGTTTCGCCGGTCCCGTCAAATGCATCTACATAACCGGATCGGTATGGAATAATAATGCTCGCGTCATCTGAAGGCCTTTGAACCGAAGCGCTGTAGCTCGCAGTATCATACCAATACACACCGGGCAGCTCCGTACGCTTATATGATTCGTCCGGGAGCCTGTTATAAAGAGTAACAGTATCATTAAACATCATCGTCGAGCCCTCCGTATAACAAGTCTGTATCCAAAAGATAAGGCTTTACCGATTGATATACAGATGAATATATTGAGGTACCTTCCTGTGAATCTACGGCATAAGACCTTGACCATGACCCGACACTTTCCGAAGTCACTACTTTACCGTCAGAAAGGCTTAACTGTTTCATTGCGTCCATAGCAGCGCAGACGGCCATACTGACCGCCTGCGTCGCTTCACTGATTCTGCCTCTTGTTATTGTATTGATATAATAAGCCGCTCGATTTAACGCCTTTGGAAATTCTTCTGCCGTAATAGAGTTGCCGCCATATGTATCCGTGTAAAATTCATACGTAGCTAACTCCGTCATAGTTTACCTCTTTTATGCAGATGCTTCGCCGCGGACAATACCTAAAGCCGTATTTGTAAATTTAAAGCCAGCGTTGATCTCAACCTGCGCCTTAGAGCCTACAAAGTTCTCACTGTCTTTGATCCGTGCGGTGTTAAAGTTTGTAATAGCAGACAAAGCCTGATGGTTATACATGATATACGCAATCGGGTTTGTCGCGCCCGCAAATTTAACCGTCTTGAGCGTGTTTGTGCTATCGTAATATTTTCCGTCGGTTGCAGACAGTCCGTTAAACTCAACAAACGTAAAGCCGAGCCACGACCCTACATTTCCGGACTGCGCAATTCTGTCGTTCAAGATCGGGGCAAAGTCTTTGCCTGCATATTCCAGAACTTTGCCATAATAATCCGGAGAGCACAGAACTACATCAGCAGACCCTTTCTTTTTGACGATTTCTGCGCGGCGAGCAATTAAATCAGCCTTTAATGTGTCAACTGTAATCGCGGTTGTTGTAGAAGATGTAGGAGCCTCCTGTACAAGACAAGCCGCAGCTGCCAGCTGCCAGCCCTCACCGCATTCTGCTACAGCAGCCGCCAGATTTTCGTTCGCTAAAGCAATACCAACCTCAGCGGCCTGAATACCGTAAATTTTTCTGGATTTCTGGAAGTTGTTGTTCAGCTGAATCGGGATAAGCTCGTCTGCTGTTTCAACGTCCACAAAATCACGCCCTGGCTTGCCTACCTCTACAGCCGCGGTAGTAAGTTTGTGAACAAAAATCTGCCCAGCCGGGCCTGTTAAATATTTGTCAGTGCATGTCACGCCAGGCACAAACACACTGCCATAATAGAGATTAGGCTCTAAGATAGAGCTGTATTTTTCATCAACGTATTGACTGTTAACTTGAATAGACATATTATTTCTCCTTACTTTTTATAAAATGGGTTATTCGCATAGAACGAATCGAGATACTCTTTAGGCTGAGACGCACCCGGCTTACTGCCGCTCGGTTTTTCAATGCTTGGCTGCTGAGTGTCGCTCGCGAACAGATAATCGTTATCCTTTTTAATCTGCGAAAGCTGATCCTCTAATCCAACTACATTGTCCCCGTCTATACTGATTTTGCTCTCATCAAGCAACGCCTTTACGGCCTTAATGTTTTTCGCTTTTGCATTTGCAAGAGCTATAGATATAGCGCTGTCTTTTTTTACAGACGCAATATCGGCGTCGTACTTCGATTGAAGCGTTTGCAGACTGCTTTTTAATGCCTCAATATCCACCCCATCAAACTTTTTGACAGCCTCTTGTAACTGAGCAATAGTACCATTTGCCGCCGTGAGCTCTGCCTCTTTTGCAGCATATTTGTTCTTGTCGACATAATCGCCGGATGCAAGGTTGGCGAGCTTTAGGTTCTTATTCCCTTTTACTGCGTTTTCAAACTCTGAAAAGGTAAGAGCCTTTTCCCCAAAAGTATCTTTTAAAAATTCCATGTGTTCCTTTCTCGCTATTATTATTGATTTAATTTATAAACGCGCGGCCACTCCGCGCCGTAGCGCCCTTACATTTAAACGCCTGCAAGGTCGGCAATTTTATGTATAATAAAAGGCAGGGTAGAAATTCTACACTGCCTATCATTATTTAATCTTAATATAGCTATGGCTGAAACCCCATTTTTTTAACTGCCTCATAATCATCTTTAAGTTTCTTATACTTTTCTTTTATATCGTCCGGGGCATTATCTACAAGTACGCCTTCGCCTTTTTCATTTAACACTAACCATTTAGCAATTTTTTCTAAGTCATACCCTACCATCATTTTTAATCACCCCAAAGTATTCTTTATAATATCCCAAACAGCTTTTGATAAAGGCTTAGCCAGATCTTTATTTATAACATAATCAGAAACGCATTCCGCAAAAGTTTCTGAATAGCTGTAAAGCGCGTATTTAGAAATTGACGCACGCATTTCTGTTTCAGAAAATGGGTAAACATTTTTAACTTTTGCAACTGCGTCTTTTACAATGCTTTCAGCGTTAATATGTTCTACCCATAGGTCTTTACGTTTTCTAAGAATGGTCAAACTATTTCCCGGATAGGCCTTATCAAGAATGGCGCGTTCAAGTAAGTGCCCGGCCTCGTGTGCGCCAACCCACTTATGGGATTCTCCAAATCCTTTTAAATAATCATATATTTTTATATTGATACATATAGTCCCTGTATATGATGTTGCCATTGGCGTATCCCCAGGCAATATATCTGCTTCTATTGAGCTTAGATATTTCCTTACAGCGGGAAACTCATCAAAAACAGCGTCTATTCCGAGAATACCTTCTTTGACATTTTCAAACTTTAACTTACTGACAGAACTGCGCAAAATATTTTTACCATACTTTTGTATCATTGAGCGCTGCAGTTCTTTAAAGTCCTTGCTTTCATCTACCTTTATTATATGATTATTTTTATCACTTGTCAATGGGAACTTAAAGCTTTTTTCTGTCGCGCTGTCTATGATATTATTTGTTGCCTTTACTTTGCCGGCTTCCGACCTTCCAAACCCATATACTCTGGTGCGGTCTACTGCTTTCTTTAATCCCGTCTCATCGATAAATCGGCGCTCTACAGCATGCCAGTCCCTTAACTTTTTAGCCGCGGCTGAAGCGTCTAGCCCGGCGGCGTCAAGCGCCTTGTACTCGCGTTTCCAGCGACGTATTTGCCGCTCTATGTATCGCTGCTTCTGAGATGCCTCATACTCTGTCAGCATTTCACCATTATACTTTATGGACTTTTCAGACATAGCCGCTAAGTCTTCCTCGCTGTATGCGCGGCTCATGCCTTCATAGTATGGATGAAAAGAGTGACGACAATTCCAGCCGCACAGCCCTGGACCTGTACCGTATCCAGTCGCTTTATAAAAGTCCGGGTAGTCCCCGTCTCCATACAAGCTAAACACTTTACCCTGCCAAACCTCATGGGTTGGACGTGCTCCGCTGTGTGCTGTTGTCTCAACAAGTTCACAGCCAAGCTCCATGGCTCTTGCAAGACGCGCAGACGCTACAGTCTGATTGACACCTGTCAGCACAGCACGGCGAACAGCTACATCGAGCTGCTCTTTGCGGCCTTTATATCCTATATGGTATAAGCCTTGCTCTGACAACTTTTTAACCGTCTTATAAACCGCGTCCGTATGCGAAAAGCCGCCTGACACGACTTGCAGCCATGCATTATCAAGCGCCGCCGAAAACTGATTTAACGCAGCTGTAGCTGTTGTTCCGGTTATATTTCTGAACGTGTTATTCGTCTTTTGTAGAGCTGAGTTAATAGCATTAGAGACAGACTGAGATAAGTTAAACGGCTGGTCTAAATTGCCAGCCTGGTTATATACCATATCGTCATAGCCTAAAGACTGAATACATGCATCTTGAATAATGCGGCGTATCTCTGTCAGACTTTTCCCTGTGGCAGACGCGAGCATCTTCTCGATATCTTCCTGCATGAGCCCAAGCTCTTTAAGCTTTTGATATTGCCATTGAGATGAAGTATTGAAGTAGTCTTGCGCATTGATTCGCTCGGCCATTCTCGATATGATGTCCATCTCTACATCAGACACTAAATTTACAACAGAATCCGGGAGCTTATCTAAACGCTGAGGGGTCAACCATTCCATCATCTAACAGCCCCTTCTCCTCCGGCATATAATCTATAGCGGCTTCTTCATCAGACACGCCAAAATACCACGCTACCAATTTTTCCGCGCGAAGGTAACCAGAGTCTACAAGTTGCTTGCGCCGACTAAACTCGGTACCTGTATCTTCGAATATACTATCACCAAAAGATACCGTCGGCAGGATCTCACCTGCTTGCGCTAAGTTGTAAACTGTAGCAAACACATCAAATATATATACAAGATCAAGTAGACCTTTCTTAAGTCCAGAGTCTTGAATTGCTTTGATGGTGTTATAGGTATTCCGTGCGTCAGATATAACTTGCGTAGCCGTTACAAGTCCGGTCTTAGTATCAATATTAAAAGTACCTGGGCTGAAACCTGTTTGCATTTCAATAACTCTTAACTGCGTATCAATGGCCTGCCGGTATTCAGTCATACGCATTGCGGGCGTATAATCGTCAAACGGCTTTTGCTCCTCGCCCATATTCAGCTTAATATACAGGTCTGTAGTCAGGTCTTTATTGCTGAGCCCCGTCAGCTGCGCGTCTCGTAGGCTTCTCGATCCGTCACTAGACAACTTAATTGCTGTACGGTCTACAACCTGCTTACGCTTACCCGTGCTGATCTCTCGCATAAACTGGTCAAGGATATAGTCTAGCCCGACTATGCTGTCTACACTGTCCGCGTAAAGAGATACGGGCAGCTTAGATACACGGTCAATAGTGTTTTCGAACGGCATCTTCAGCACGGCAAACATAGGGCGGTCAATCCCAGAGTACTTATAGTCTGTTGGGATATCGGCCCATTGTGGAACGTCTTTCATGCGAAGTTCTGAACTAAGCGTCGTGCCGGAAACATAATGCGCCTCGTTATGAACAAAATATTCGCCATTCATATACTTAAACTGCTCTAAGCGTACTACATCACGGCCTTTATACTTTGCATAATCTTTAAACGCCCCAGCATATATTTCACCATTTGCGTCTATCGACTCAATAACTACTCTGTCCGGCGTAACTACATCGATGTACAGCCCGCCTGACTGCACGACTGGCCTTAATACTATGTAACCACAAACCCCGGCCCGCTGTACTATATTCGTTATCTTAGGCATTACGTGCGCTTCTATCTGTGCAGTCAAAAACTCACCGCGCACAGATGGCCCCGCGTTTATAGCCAGCTCTGTAGTCGCTAAGTTTGCCATATAAGATGTCAAAACTTTTGCAAAGCGTGACTGCGATTTATATGTATCCTGAAAAAACAGATCCGTCCACTGCTTATAAGCATTAGACATAAGGCTGCCTGATATAACGCTGTTTGTATCTGTCAAATTAGCACCCCCAAAAAGCGCTTTTAATCTATCTATAATCACTGCCCTTTGATCCTCCATATTTGGTTTGTCGCGTACCTAACCGCGTCAATGTGGTGATTGTTTTTATCCGGGTATCTGCTCAATATGTTATTGTCTTTGTCCCGCTCGTACTCATACTCGATGAACTCCTTGTAGGTATCCGGGCATCGTTGCTTGTCTATGATTATGGCAGACAAACTTTGCAACCACTTAAAGCTATAGTCAACGCTGTCTTTGCCCTTTTTAACTCCGCGAATAAAAAACCCATAATCTTTATAGTCGCCAATAGATTTAGGCTCTGCGCTATCTGCCAGTATAAAGTCATCTTCTGTCAAGCCTTTTTCTTCTCTTAACATTCTCGCAGTATCTGCGTTTCCAGCTTTATACGCTGTAAGCTCGTCATACACGTATAAGACCCGCCTTGCGTGATCATAGTAACACCTATTGTAGGCAAACGGGTCTGGATAATAACCCCAGTCAACTCCGTGTAATGGGCGGTCAAATTCAATGCACTGTTCATCAGTAAGAGATTCAGCCTTTATATTTTCAAACACTGAACCGCCTGTTCCAACCGCGATACCTAGGTACTCATGCTCGTATGCCTTCGGGTTTTGCTCTTTTAGGTATTCCGCGTCGGCTATAAACTTGGGCCCGAGCCATTCTTGCGGCGTTGTAAGATAAGTCGAACGATGCGCGTACATGCCTGGCTTATCCTCTAATACATATTGGTTGGCCCAGTTGTCTCTTGTTATTGGTGGGTTAAAGCTTTTAAACAGATACGCTTTTTCTCCACCACGAAGAACAGACTGCTCTATATTTCTTACGGCCGCAGGACCGTCAAACTGATCTAGCTCCTCTAGCCATAAGATGCCAGCATAGCCAAACTGAAACTTTAACGACTTCAATTTACCAGGGTCATCTGCTCCAAAAAACAAAATCTTTTGTCCTGTGCTTGTCCGTGTTATCTCCATAGGTGATACGGTGCATTTAAACGCGCCATATAAGCCGAGCTCTCCTATAGCCCATACTATTTGCGCATACACTGTAGAACGCATTGTATTAGCGTACCGGCGCATCACAAGAGCATGTATCTCCGGGTTTCTAAGAATAAGCAGCAGCACTTCTATGCCAAAAAAGGAAGACTTAGCAGACCCACGCCCGCCATACTCCACATACTCATTGTACCTATCGCTTTTTATATAGTGATGAGTTTTATAAAACGCGGGCGAAATAATATCACTCAATCGGAATGTCATCTATTATTTGCACCCCGCTATCACTTTGTTGGTCCTCATTGGTTTCCCCTACTGCTTCACGTATTGCCATAAATGCTTGTGGGTCCCCACGTGAAATAGCGCGAGCAATCAAGCCCGCAACAACCGCGTCCTGAACAGTTTTATTTTTTAGCGGCGATTTTAAAAGCGCATCAATTTGCAGCTCTACTTCCGGATTTATCTTTGCAGAAAGCATTTTTGTTAGTGTTTCTCTCAACTGCTTTTTACGCCGTCTTACCTCTCCGCTTTTCCTTCCGCCCGCCGCTTGTACCACCCTTTGCTCTTCCTTTGATCGTCTATTAAGTGGTATCAGGTTTTCGTGCCCTGTTCTTTTCTGTCCCATTTAACTTCACCTTATATTCAAGCCCCTGCCTTCCACATATATCACAAAATTGATATACATCCTGGGAACGAATGCACAAAACGGTATATCCCGCATCCTCGTAAGCGCTCTTACATTTCTTGCATAGAACCCTTGTGTCCATATTGACCTCTAAATAAATATAACCCCGCCACTCAAGCAGGGTTATATATTTTTTCATGATACTATTATAACACATCTAAACCGAACAAAACGAACAACTTGTCCTTTAATGTGTTTTTATGTAACGGTCATGTATCATTCTAAGACTATCTGCTGTATTGCCTCCCCCAACAATAAAGGCGATTTTATTCCAAGTAAAGCAATTTATATGCCGGTATCTAAAAATCTGCCGGATGAAACTGTTGTCTATTTCGTCCAAATATCTTTCGATTTTTAATTGTTCCAGAACACAATCCGTTTTCTTTGAATATATCTTTTGTTCAAGCTCGTCCATTTTAACTACAAGAGCGGCAATCTTGTCACCGTACGAACTGCCCCCGCGCACAGCAGAAAAAGACGTCGTTATTTTTTCCGCTTTTGCTCTTAACTCATTTAGCGTGTCTTCAAGATATCTAATTTCTTTTCTTAGATAATAAATTTGAGAGAGTTCCTTTGATGTCAATATTGTTCCTCCTTTTTAACCTTTTCTATATTCTCCCTGTAAATCGATTCTAAATTTTTCCAAAACATTGATGAAATACCAAATACTGTTTCTAACCTGTGCGCAATATCGTTTGCTAGATTCATTTCCCCACGTATAAGCAATCTTGCCTGTTTTTCTGAAAGCCCAATCCTTTCCGCAAATTCCACAATGTTCATTCCGTGGAGTTCGAGTTGCTCTTTTATCGTTTCTCCCGGTGGAACTGCAATATAACTACGACTTTTTAAATAATTGCAAAAAGACAAATAATCATCCACAGCATCGTGAAATTCTTGTTCTATTCTATCCAAATCCTCATTTTCAAAATTTACAAGATCAGATATTCCATCTATCTTTCCATAAAAAACATTATCCTCTTCGCTGTATTCAATATTTGTGATATAATTCTTATATTTCAATATCATGTTTATCACCTAAAAAAAGGCTCTATTAACGGCTTTTCTTTACTTCCGTCAAAAAAGGCCTGAACTCTTACGCCAAAAAGCGGAGCAAGTTTTTCGAGCATATGCGCTGATATAGATTTCTTGTTTTCTTCGACATCTTTAAGAAACCCAACATCTACGCCAAGAAATTTTGCAACGTTTTCGCGTGAAAAACCACAATGCTCTCTCAACTCTCTTATCCTTCGTCCAGATATAACGATCTTACTCATTATTTCTACCTCTATTGATACAAAGCATATTTTTAATTTCATCTATACACTTTGAAGATTTTTTGCTGTTGTATCTATATCCACGGTCATCAATATACAATATTCCAATTGCTTTTTGGTTTGTAACGCCTACCACGTTTTTGTCTTTCCAGTAAAGATTGTTTTTATCTTTATCAAATCTTTTAAACAATATTTTGTTCTGATATCCGTTAAGAAAATCAACGATCTGATCCGCATCTCGGTTGCTTGAAACAACAATATAAAAATCATTCATTAAATCTTTTATAAAGTCCAATAAATTATCGTCAATTTCACCATAAATACTGCCGTCTTTATATCCTTTGTATCCCTTATGTATAACTCCGTCAAAATCAAAAACCACTGTCTTTCTCATGTTTCACCTCAAGTAAAGCAATTTTTCTTTGTCCGCTGAATCTGCTTTTATTGTTGCAAATTAAAATATATCCTTTTGGTACTGTAACCGCTCCATCAACAACAACCCAGTCTTCAGGAATTTTTTTGAAAACAGGTATATACTGCCAATCTTCTCTCATTTTTCTTTGCCTCCACTTAATTTTCATTCAGCGCTGTCACAATATCCATCTTTTTTAACAATGGAATAATCTTTGTAGTATTTCTTATACTTGTGCCAAACATTGTTTATTTCTTCTCCTCGCCATAAATTGCAGTGTAAATATAGTGTTCTGTCTAATTCGCAGTGAGCGTCTAAAGGCGTAGAATAAGGGCAATCTTCACACCTGCAAGGGGTTTCAATAATCGTCCTTTTGTTCTTATAATGTTCGCACGTTTCTCTTCCAACAATTTCTCCATTTGGTTCATGAAAGGTTAATTCATAACATATATCGTAATGAATACAATCTTTACAAGTCACTTTTACGCCTCCAATACTTTAATATTTACCTCTCCGTTTCTATAGGCAAAAACCTCTGCATACTCCATGCCGTCATCAACGATATGCTGATATATCTGTGAAATATATTTGCGACCGTCTCCTTTAATGATTCCGGCTTTCTGCATACCGTCCAAAATGAACTTGATACTACTATGTATGTTGTCAACATCTTTGCGTTTGTCCTTGCAATGCCATTTGACGACAAGATCGACAGGGTATTCTTCAATCGGCTTTGCCTTTTGCAACCTTAAAAGCATAACCGTAGCATAGTCACTTTCCTCTTTTATCTTTGCACCGGAAGCCCAATGCGTCCGGCATTTGTTTATGTACTCATTTAAAGTGGGGTACTTGTAATCAAAGATATATCTTGCAATCATCCGAAATCCCTCATTACTACATATTGTCCATAAGACAAGATTGTCCCGTGCTCTGCATTATACTTGTCCAATTCCTTTAGCGTGTCGTCAAGCGTGCGATTCTTCCGTGCAGCTCTTTCTTCTCTTTTTTTTCGGTTATATATTTCAGCCCGCTTTTTCTTTGCAAGTGCGCAGCAAGACCGGCAACAATACATCTGCGTGCCGATAAGCGGACGAAACTCTTTCCCGCAATGCAAACAACTCTTTCTATACATTTTTTACACCCTTTCAACATCAAATCCAAAACAATCCCAGTTCTCTCTTTTGTCTGTTGCAAAAAGTTCAATCCTTGGAGAATAACTTACTTTTTCTATCATTTTTGCCATCTCCTCTGGCTTTTTGCTATGTATACTTTTAGTAGATAAAAATCCAGTAACCCCCTGCATTCTTTTCCCGTTCTCATTAAACTTATACGGTAGTCTTTTTTTTGTTGCGCAAAAAAGACAATGCTCTGTTAAACCTCTGTAGTACTGTCCAAGACCTATCTTATCTTTCATCCACGTGATCGTTGTTACACACTCAAAACTCCATTTTTTTATAACATAAAATGCGTCTTCTAAAAAGTTGTTTGTAACCCACAAATATAAATGACAACCGTCTTCATGTATTAAATTTTTCACTGGTAATTTTGATATTTCTTCAACGGACATTAGCGAGTAGTGCTTGTCTGCACCACGCTTTATTTTCCCGCCACCTCTTTCCATCCAAGGCGGATCTGCGTAAATAGTTTTGTATTTATTTTTTGTGGTAAATATATCCACATACATATTTACTTCCTCCTCCATCCTCCCGCCCGTGCCACTCACTCACGGGCGTGGATGTACAAGCCTTGCGGCGTTTTTTACATTTTAAAATTATTTCTTCTGACTTGATAAGCATCGCCATGTTGAATAATATCCGGGTAATTGCTCATCGCTACTTTTATTGCGTATTTATCAATCTCAAATGCGTGATATTCTACGTTTTTGAACCCCATTTTGTCAAGGCAATACCTCCCCGTACCGATCCCGTCATACATTGACAACACAACGATTTCCTCATCGCGCGGAACGTCTTTCAATGCCCCATTGAGGATATGAATTATAACCTCTGCCGTCCAGCCGTTACCTAATGCAGATATTCCTATGTTATCTTTAACACATTTCGTATAATCAGACGGCATTGTTTGCATTTTAGCGGCCCCTGAAACAGATAAAGCCTTAACTCCGTTAGTTGTTAAATACAGACCTGTTTTTGCACCTCCGCCACCAGCCTGCGATTTTATAGTAACGCTTTTACCTTTCAAATCATATACACGAACGGCTTGACCTCCGCTTTTACCCGTTACGCCAATTTGCCATGATTGATTATAATTTTTTTCTAAATCGTCCTTTATCCTTATGAATTTTCCACCGTTATATGGGGAAAAATCTTTATCATCTAAAATGTCATTCATAAAAATACGTCTATCAGCAGGCTGTTCAACTTCGCCGCAGTTATGGACATAAAAACGCTGTCTGTTCTGCGCGGAAACAAGAGCGGAATTTATCTCGATATACCGTGCGCCCGTATCTTTCATAAAAAGCGTCCCGTCCCAAACTTTCAACTCTTCGCGGATCTTTCTCTTTATTGCTTCTGCGGCCGACTTGTTGTTTTCATAAAGGAAAAAGTCGGGTTGAAACTTATCTTTTGCAATCAAATAATTTTTGAAAAGCTCCCAACCGATTCCGCTCGGCTCTGTCTCACGGTTGTTTTTCTGGCAAATGCTCCAATAAGTGCACGGACTTCCACCAATCAATAATTTAATCATTTAAACTTCAACCTTCACAATTTTTCTCACGTTTTTCGCCTCTCTGCAAATTCCTGTGTAAATCGTATAAACCGACAGCCCAAGCATCTTAGCAAGTTCAGAAGCGCTGTCTGCCACAGCGATTGGCAGTTCGTATTTATCATTGGTTACCGCCAAATACAAGAACTCTTTCTGCTTTTTGGCGTACTTCCATTTGTATCCGCCGGCTGAATAGTACTTTTTACCTCTGCAACAAAGAGAGATACATGCCGGAGATGCGCCTGTAGCTCTTGCTGCCGTCATAATGCAATCCCATGATTTTATAAAATTTCCATCCAAATCAAACTGGTCAACGGCTGTTGCGCTTGTGTTCCCGCCGCCGCTCTTCTTATTCATTCATGCTCACCGTCCATTCACTATAGGCAAGTTCTTCAACGGCTTCCTGCATTAAAATCGCAACCATTTCCTTGCTTATCTTCCCGTTGTATTTCCGTCTTTTCTGTTCGTATAAGTCCATAATCGTCATTGCTTGTCCTCCAACATTTACAGCGCTTCAACACTTGATAAATCTATACCAATTTTCAAAAGAATCGCTGTTCCATCAATCGCATCTACTGTCCACTTTTTTACTTTTTCTATACCATCTTTGCGCGTTGTACTTTCGATAACAATTCCGTCACCGCCACAATCTACGAACACGCTTCCACAACGAACATTTGCGATAAACGTATGAGACTCTTCTTTTATGTTAGTAAAACTAAGAAAAATCAACAAATCATATATCTGCGCTGCCTTTTTTTTAACATCATACCATGTTTCTTCAAAACGATTACGCTTTCTCCAGTCGTCTTCTTCATATATATCTTTTTTGTAATCCATATTTTCCCCTCGCATATTTTATTGTGATTATACATCCAACAGTTTGCGCATTCTTCTTATATTTTCTCTCCCTTTTTTCAGCCGCTTGCTTTCGCCGTCGATTTTGACCGGGTAACACCTCTGCAAGATTCTGTCGTATATTCTTTGCTTCGATAAGTCTTGGCACTTGGACATATCGTCCATGCTTAGGTTTGTCGTTATAATCATCTTGGCCGGCGACGCGTAAAGTCTATTCACAACACTGTAAACAACTTCCGCACCGAATGCAGTGTCTCGTTCAACGCCAAGATCATCAAGGACAACCGCATCGCAGGTTGCAAGCCCATTTGATATGTAATTCCGTTCTGTCTGCGACATGTTGATCAGTTTTTCAAGGCTTACAAAAGAAACCGCTTTTCCTTTTTCTACAAGAGCATTGCAGATACACGCCGCATAGAATGTTTTCCCGGTTCCAACGTCTCCGTATAAAAGCAAACCTTCCGATTCATCGAATATGTCTACGTATTTCTTGCACACATCAGAAGCTTGTCCTTTCTCCGTGTCTTTGTCGAATGTGCAGCCGATCAGTTCCGGGAACCACCGGAAGCAAAAGTCTCTCAGTTCTTTAACTTCACGGTCGTGTTTTCCCTTTTCGTATTTCTCTCTTTCACATTTACACATTATCGGGCAAACATACCTTTCGCTCTCGTCGCCTACGATGGTCTGTTTTGGCGTTCTGCACTTCCCGCAGTATAAAATCCCGTCCCGCATATAATCGCTTGAATTTGACCTATCTGGTACGCTATTAACGATTGATTCAAAAACGTCCTTGAAGTCACTCATCTTCATCACCCACGATTCCGTATACTTCATCGATTGACATGTCGTAATTTCGCTTTGGTTTTTCTGTGGCTTTCTTTCTGTCCTTATCCATACGATCCCAATTACGGATTGTAGCTAAATGGTTCTTGTATGATTTCCCGGTAGATTCTATGTAACAGGACAATCTTTCAATCCTGTCTTTATAGTCCGAAGGATACTCTGCTTTTAACTTCTCCAACTCTGTGTCTGTTAGAAGCACGTTCTTGTATTCTCCGTAACGGTGTTTCGTTTGTTTTTTGCTTTCTTTTGTAATAATATTATTTATAATATTATTATTTTCTTTATTAGATGTATTATTATATATTATATTATTCTCCACGACATTTTTGTCGTGAGGGGGGATGACATTTTTGTCGTGGGGTGGTGATATTTTTGTCACCACTGGTGACATTTGGTCGCTTATTGAAATGCACCTACTGTCTACGGTTTTTCCATCTATTTTATAACGAATATTTGCCTTGATATAACCAAACGTCTCCAAGTCGGAAATCCACCGCTGAATGCTTCGCGCAGAAACATTGTACAGTTCTGAAAAATACCCGTTTGTAGCCCAACAAAAACCTTTTTCATTGCACAGGGCAGTGATCTCTCCGTACAGAAGTTTTGCATTTGCTGAAATCCTGCTGTCGTATCTTATGGTGGCAGGGATGACTGCGTAGTATGCTGGCATGTCTTCGCCTCCTTAAAATGGCAGATCGTCAATGTCTTCTAATTCCGCAGGCTCGTCCGGTGTTGCGTCAACAGTCTTTGTCTTGCTTTCCACGAAATCGAAGCGATCAACGATAACAACAACGGACTTGCGCTTGTTTCCGTCTTTGTCTTTGTATGAATCAATGTTGATGTGTCCCTCGACAAAAATGCTGCTTCCTTTAGCGAAATACTTCGCAATATTTTCTGCTGTGGTCTTAAATGCAACGCACTCGATGAAGTCTGTTTCTTCCTTTTTCATGCGGTTTACGGCAACGGAAAAACGGAGAACAATCGTTCCGTTCTGTGTTGTTTTTAATTCCGGCGCGGCAGTCAATCTTCCGCCGATAAATACTTTGTTTACGTTCATAAATAGTTCCTCCCTATTAGCCGGATAAAGTCCTCCCGGCTGTGTGTTTCTTCATACTTTTTCTGGCATTCCTGTTTCAGCCTCAACATCAGTTTGCTGTCCTCGTGCACTGAATACATCTGACCAATATGCCAATCTGCGCGAAGCCATACAAAAAAGCCATTACGGTCACTTATTTTTCTATTTGACCCGGGGTATATATGGTGCAGATGCAGGTTGATTTTTGATCCCGTAATATAGCACTCTTTGTCGTCTTGCATAATGCTCTTTTTCATCTCGAGACTAACCTATAAGTCGCAAAGTTTACACTGTCCCCGAAACGATTCTTTCCGGAAGTGATTTTTGTCTCGATGTCATATCCTTGCTTGCGCAAGTCGGAGATCCTTGCGCCGAGCCGGTAACATCCGTATTCAGACAAGGCCTCAAGCGGAGTGATTGTTTCATGCTCCAATAAATGCGCTAAAATCCTATTCAACTGCGTGTTGTTTTTCATCCTTGACCTTCCTTTCCCATGCGTTTAGCATGCTCAATATCCTGCTGTTTGCTTCTGTTGGTATACCGAGTTCTTCACACTCTGAAACAACTCCATTCAGCAATACAGACATCTCTTGCGTGTCGTAGGCAGAAGAACCAAGATATACCTTGTAATATTGCGCTCGTTCCTCCGGAGGTAGTTTTTCGTGCTGTTCTACGTACTTCCACGACCGGAAGAAACGATCTCTATCAGTATCTTTGATTTTTACCACGATAGAAACGCCGTATCGCTTTAGCATTTCGTAGTACACGGCATCCTTGTCCTGATTGAGTGCTTCAGCCATCTGACCGACTAAAGCCCAAAGGTAACTGTTACTATCGAGAGAACGGTGTTTAACTGCTTTCTGTACTGTTATCTCGTATTCTTTGCCATCGCTAATAAAGTCCTCAACCTGTGCGAGGATGCGGAACATGTGTGCCTTGTCCGTTTTAAGCTTTAGCTGTCTCATTTTTCTTTTTCCTTGACCGTGCTTTTGCAACACATTCCGGGCAAACAACCTTATGCAGCTTTTCAAGTGTTGCCTGCGCATAGGCTTCTTCTACATCTTTGCCGCACAGCGCGCACTTGTTCTTTATCTCCCATCCGTCAGCCGTTCCTTCCGCTTTGATTTCTTTCATTGCTTTTTTCATGCCAAAAGAATATACAACTTTCCCGCCACTTGTTATTTCAAGCGCAGTTATTTTCTTGTCTTTAACTTCCATATAAGACAATTTAAAACGTGCTTTTGATATATATATCGTTTCACCTTTTGCGGTCTTTTTATGGCTATCTTCTATTTTTGCATCCTCTGCGTTTATCCAAATAAAAGGCGCGGTGTATAATTCACGTCCAATTCCCCAGTTTGTGCAGGCTCTTTTGAAACTGTCTGAAGCCTCGCCCTTTTCTTTTTCTGTATTGCTTTCTGCCCCGCAGTCCGACTTCCAAATCCATTCATTTCCAGACTTTATACCAACACGGCAAAACAAATTCCCTTTGCACTCGTAGTGTTCTCTTTGCCAGTTTTCTGTGCCTACCTGCTCGTCCAAAATAATCATATCTGCCCGTGCGTCTTTATACAAAAGAAGCTGCGCGCCGTCTTCTTTGCATCGGGCAATACGGCAATCTATCTCATCCGCCCGCAAATCTCTGAATGTGATCATATAATCCTTCTCCTTTCTGCATATTCAAAAAGCCCGTCCTCTGCGATTTCTTCGTCAATTAAATTTATTTCAGCTTCTGTCATGTCCCGCAAAAAATAATACAGTTTGTCGTCAACGTCTTTTTTACATTCTGCGCAAAACTCGCCTTCTGACGTTGATTCCATTTTGCCGCAATGCGGGCATTCGTAAATCTCAAAAACCTCATCCCCACATACTGGACAAACAGGCCACGAATATTCGCTTCCGGGAACATCTTTGTCAAGCATTTCAGTGCGCCATTTTGGCTCTTCAATTTCAATATCACAATAATAGCATCTATACATTGTTTATTCCTCCACTGCTTCAGAGCAAGCTGCGGACGCTAAAGAAAGCAACGCAAAAAATACCGCAGAAATAATCGCTGTGACAGAATCTAACGCATGAAGCGGAGCAGAAAATCCGCAGATTAAAGCCATTGCAAGCGAGAAAAACGAAATAACGGCAAAAGTAGCCTTTAATCGCTTTATTCTCTTTTTGTGTTCTCTTAACCGTTTTTTTGCTTCTGGTCTATACATGTTGACACTTCCTTCCTTTTATGTTAAAATTAAAATAATATGTTTTTATTATGTCATTTTTGTAAAGCGGAGGGTTAATAATGAATTGCACTAATCATGAAGATCGCAAGGCTACAAAAGTTTGTACTGTATGCCATAAAGAATATTGTGATGAATGCGTTTGGGTGAAAAATGGTGAAATAATTTGCTGGGATTGTAAACATAAACAAAAAAAGCGTATAATAACTACTGTTTGTGTTATAGGTGTTTGTGTTTCACTACTTGTTGCTATAATCTGGAATCAAACTAAAATCCAGAATGAAGAACCACCAGTAAACAATGTCATAGAATCATATGGTGTACCAAATTACGACGAAAATATTGATCCGGACAATCAGGAAATTGTTGACGAAACAAACGAGGAAACAAACGCTGAAACAATCACGGAAGAAAATCCCGTACTTGATAACAACGAGGATAAAAGTCAATCTCAAGAACAACAAAAAGTACCAGAAAAAACAGATGAAAATATTCAAGAAAACAACACAGAATCATCTTCAAATAACACGGTGAAAGAAGACACCGTTCAAGGCAGTTCCGGATCAAATATTACGATCGGCCAAAAAAATGCACTAAAAAAAGCAGATTCTTACTTGAGTATTTTGAATTTTTCTTACCAAGGCCTCATTGAACAACTGAAATATGAGGGGTTCACAAGCCAGGAAGCAACTTATGCGGTTGATAATTGCGGTGCAAACTGGAATGAGCAGGCGGTAAAAAAAGCAAAGACATATCTTGTCAATTTCCCTTTTTCATATCAAGGAATTATTGATCAATTAAAATATGACAAATTCACTACAGAACAAGCAACATATGGGGCTGACAATTGCGGCGCGAACTGGAACGAACAGGCAGCAAAAAAGGCTGCAAGTTATTTAGAAGGGTTTTCATTTTCTCGACAAACCTTAATCGATCAACTCATGTATGATGGCTTCACGGAAAGTCAAGCAACATACGCAGCAAGCGTAAACGGGCTTTAATTTATAAAAATAGCTGTGTGCTACAAGTGCACGGCTATTTTATTTTGCAAAGAAATCCCGGTATATTCTTCAAATTTTTGCGGGCTGATATAATATGTATATCTACTCCCCCCAATTTTCATCGCAGTACCAAAAGGTAACAAGCCACGCTGTAGACCGATTCTTATAAACTGCTTGCTTACACCCATTAGCTCTGAGGCTACATATATGGGTATGTTTTCATTTTCTTTGTTTTTTCTCATAACAAACCTCCAAAAATAACTTAACAAGTTAATTACTTCGCAAAAAAAATTTTCTCCGGATTTTTAATTTTTAGAATTTCTATAATTTTCATTGCTTCATCTGTACCAAAAGAGCTATTCTTAATTTTTCGCACCATTGTCGAATTACTTATTCCAATTTCTTTAGCAAGTCTTGTTTGTGTATAACCCGCCATTGCGATTGCTGCCCTAAGCATTTTTTTAT
The DNA here is from genome assembly GCA_014872655.1 of Clostridia bacterium. Taxonomy (GTDB): domain Bacteria; phylum Bacillota; class Clostridia; order Oscillospirales; family UBA644; genus UBA644. The sequence goes on along the minus strand of WHHJ01000005.1, from coordinate 20,656 downwards.
CCAGCATTTTGTCACCTCCTTCAAAAAAATAACTTGTTAAGTTGTTTTTATTATAACACCAAAAAACAAACTTGTCAAGTCATTTATAAAAAATTTTTTTTCATTCTTGACAACTGAAAAGTTATATGCTAAAATATAATCATCAAAGAGGTGTTTATATGAGCGTAGGAGAAAATATAAAAAGTCTAAGACTTGCAAAAAAAATGACACAAGAGGACTTGGCTAAAATTTTAGGAGTATCAACCCAAGCCATCTATAAATATGAACAAGGAATTGTTACCAATATCCCATTAAATAAGATAGAAGAGCTTGCTACGTTTTTTAATGTAAAACCTTCTGCAATAATGGGTTGGGATGATAAAAATTCTATTTCTATAGAAGACATGACAAAATATGGAATTTCTCTAATAAGCACAAAAAAAATCCCCTTGTTGGGGGATATCGCTTGCGGAGAGCCTCAATATGCAGATGAAGATCGTTCCTCATATGTCGAGGTTGGAACAGATATAAAGGCAGATTTTTGTCTTCGCGCAAAAGGCGACAGTATGATAAACGCAAGAATAAACGACGGCGATATCGTATTTGTGCGAGCGCAAAATGCTGTCAATAATGGAGAAATTGCAGCAGTTATAATAAACGATGAAGCCACTTTAAAGCGTGTCTATTTTTTCCCGGATAAAAATATATTGATTCTTAAGCCTGAAAATACAAAATATAAAGATATAATCTACAGCGAAGAAGACTTGAACAATGTGAAAATATTGGGAAAAGCAATCGCATTTCAGAGCGATATTATATAAAAAAAGAACCCGGTGCTGCAACACCGGGAACTTCAAAAACAAGCCAACAAGAAAATGTGTAAAATTCAAGGTGACTTGATATGTATTATTATATCAGTTCTCCTTGAAAAAGTCAAGGAGGAAAAATGAAATTACCAAACGGGTACGGTTCCGTATACAAACTATCCGGAAACAGAAGAAAACCCTATGCAGCAAGAATTACAACCGGGTGGGACAAAAAAGGAAATCAAAAATTTGAGTTTTTGGGATATTTTAAAACAAAACAAGATGCATTGAAAGAATTGGCTGCATATAACGACAACCCTTATGATCTCGAAATGTCAAAAGTAACATTTGAAGAAATATATCAACGGTGGTTTTCTGAAAACTTCAATGAAGATTCTAACAGGTCTACTATAAAAAACTATACTGCGGCATATAAATATTGCAAGCCATTATACGAAATGAAAATGGCAGATATTCGCCCTCATAATATGCAAGATATTATAAATTCATGTACGAAAGGATATCAAACACAGAAAAGAATACACATTTTATTTAATCAGCTCTATAAATGGTGCATGGAACACGATTGTATCAAAAAAAATTATTCTTCGCTTGTTAAAGTAACAAAAAAAGAGGAAACAAAACAAAGACAAGCCTTTTCTACGGAGGAAATTCAACTGCTGTGGGATAATGCACAAAAAAACGAATATGTACCTATTGTCCTCATTCTTATTTATTCAGGCGTACGTATTTCAGAATTACTCGATCTAAAAAAAGAAGATGTAAACCTCGATGAACAATGGTTCTACGTAAGAGCGTCAAAAACAAACGCAGGGGTTCGCATAGTTCCAATCGCGGACAAGGTTCTCCCTTTTTGGGAAGAATTTATAAAGCGATCTTCTTGTCAATATGCTATATGCAACGTAAAAGGTCAATATCTTTCTTACGACAATTTTAAAAGAAGATATTTCTACCCACTTATGGAAAATTTAGGCATGAAGCACACACCGCACGAAACACGTCACACGTTTATTTCTCAAGCTGTAATGAAAAATATAAATCAAACTATAATCAAAAAAATTGTAGGTCATAAATCGATTATGAATTTGACTGAAGCCGTATATACACATATTGAAATCAAAGAATTGTTAAGCGCTGTAAACAAATTATAAGCCCCGTCACGGGGCTTTTTTCTTATTATAATTTGTTACTTACTTGTTACTTACGTGTTACTTACCGCCGTTTTTCTTGCCTGTTCTGCACAGTCTTAAAACAACAAAAAATCCCAGAAATATCGAATTTCCGGGATTTTATAATAGTAAAAAAACCATGGTGCGGATAACAGGACTTGAACCTGCACAGTATTGCTACCACTAGAACCTGAATCTAGCGCGTCTGCCAATTCCGCCATATCCGCATATTCAATTATTGAGACACTTAAAAAGAAATGGTGCGGATGAAGGGACTTGAACCCCCACGTACAAGACACCAGATCCTAAGTCTGGCGCGTCTGCCAATTCCGCCACATCCGCGTGCCTGTATAGTATACCATACAAGCACGCGTTTGTCAATAGAAAAAATTTATAAAAATCAAATTTTTGACACGGCATTAGCAGGAATAACCGAACGGCAATTTCCCCTGTTTTTCCCAAAATAACTGAGCAGCCTTTACGGTGTTTTTGAGCAGCATTGTAATCGTCATCGGACCAACTCCTCCGGGAACCGGCGTAATGTATCCAGCTACTTCGCAAGCAGGCTCAAAATCAACGTCTCCGCACAACTTTCCTTGTTCATTGCGGTTCATCCCAACGTCAATTACTACTGCGCCCTCTTTAATCATATCCGCTGTAATGACTTTTGCACGGCCAACCGCACTGACTAAAATATCCGCCATTCGAGTAACCTGCTTTAAATCAGGGGTTTTAGAATGGCAAATCGTAACTGTTCCGTTTTCGTGAAGCAACAGCATCGCCTGAGGTTTTCCGACAATGTTGCTGCGGCCGACAACGACACAATGCTTGCCGGCAATTTCAGTTCCGGAAGATTTAATCAACTCAATGACACCGGCAGGCGTACAGGGTAATAAATCATAATCTCCCATCATAATTTTCCCGACATTGTATGGATGAAAGGCGTCTACATCTTTAAACGGACTGATCGTTTCAGAAATTTTCTGATAATTCAAATGTGCCGGAATGGGGGCCTGCAGCAAAATTCCATGGATATTTTCCTGCTTGTTCAACCGATCGATCAAAGTCAGTAAATCCGCCTCCGAAGTATTCTCCGGCAACAGGTGTACTTCCGAATAAATACCGGTCTGCTCACAAGCTTTTTTCTTGTTGTTGACATATACCTTCGAAGCAGGATCTTCCCCTACCAAAATAACTGCAAGCCCGGGACACAACCCCTTGCTTTTTAGACAATCAATTTGCTGCTTGATCTCTTCTCGTTTTTTTAAAGCCAACGCTTTCCCGTCTAATATAACAGCAGACACTGTTACTCCTCCTCTTTCTGTTCACTATCTATTTGTGTTTCGTTGTCCTGCTCCGCAACTTTCTCTTTCGAAACCGGCTCCTCCTGAGGAAGGCTACCTGGCTCTGAAGAAATGATCGTATTCGGTTCTGAAGACAAAAATTGATCAACATAAACATTTTTCTTTTTTTCAAGGCGTTTTGCTTTTTCCGGATGAGCCGCAAGCCATTCGCGGTACTTCGTCAGCCGGCGTTGATACATTTTTTCAAACACGCCTTTTCGAACTAAAATAAAGAGAACAATTCCCAAAATAACCGATATCAGAGCTACGATCTGAGAAATACGCGGATTATAATAAATGCCGTGTTCTTCTACAAAATGATCAGTGAATAAATACAAACTATCCGTACGCAGTCCCTCTACCCAAAAACGTCCGAAGCCATACCAAGCAATGTACATGGAGAAAAGTTCTCCGTTATGTTTTTTTAACGTCCGGGCAAACGTATAGATTAAAATAAATCCGAATAAATTCCATAAACTTTCATACAAAAAAGTCGGATGAACCGGAGTGCCGCCGTCAATCGACATGCCCCAAGGCAATGTTGTAGGTGTTCCAAACGCCTCGGCATTGACAAAATTACCCCATCTTCCGATACATTGTCCGATTAAAAAGCCCATTGCTCCGATATCAAAAACAGCCATGACGTCTATTTTCTTGTATCGACACACCAAATAGGCAACCACAAAACCGACTATTACTCCTCCATATATCGCCAGACCGCCATTGCGAAATGCAAATACCTTTCCCCAATCCAGTTTTCCGTCTGTCAGAAAATCCTGAATACTAAACAGTACATAATAAATACGTGCACCGATCAATGCAGTAGGAATACACCATAAAACTACATCTAACAAATCATCTGAACTTAACTGGTAACGTTTGGCAAATTTCATCGCAAACAAAATGGCCAAAATCATACCAAACGTAATAATAATTGCATACCAATACACATTAAAATCCCCGATACTGAATGCCACTCGATTCAAATCGAAAGGTCCGATTCCCAGTTGAGGAAAGGCTACACTGCTTGTCATTGTTACCTCCTGCTTGTCCTGTTGCGAAGTACTCTGTATGCTCTGTTAAAAAATAAAAAGAGCACCGCAATACAATGGTTTACTATCATATATAGTACCATTATATTGCGGTGTTGTCAAGTCTTTTTATCTTTCAAAAAACAGAAGATATTATCCTTTCACATATCGATATACGGCTTGATGAAATCCTCCATCTAATGGAATGGCTTTACAAGGACGGCCATCGACTGTTAACCCCGTTTGATCAGACGGTTTTACCGTAAGATCAATCACCGTATCGTCCACCTTAATTTTAGCGGTATAATCCGAGATTTGTTCCGGTAAATGAGGATGAATCAACAACCCGTCCGGGCACCGCTTAATTCCGAGCATTTCCTCCGTTATCACTTTAAAATACCACCCGGCGGCTCCCGTATAATGGCTCCATCCGCCCATCCCGCAATGAGCGGAGTTTGAATAAACGTCCCCGCATAATACATACGGCTCCGTACGATAACAACGAACCTGTGCCAATGTTTTTGTCCGATTTACCGGATTGAGCATGCAAATCATTTCATAACATTCGTCTAAGCGCTTTGCCTTTAAAAGTGCCAAGGCATACCATACAGCAGCATGCGTATACTGACCACCGTTTTCTCGGACGCCACGGATATACCCGTTAATATACCCAGGATCGTCTGCACTCTCGGCAAAAGGAGGATAAAACAGATTGATTCCACCCACAGAGCCATCTACCAAATACATATTGGCCTGAGATAGTGCCGTTTGGACCCTTGACGGATCAAATCCGCCGGCAATCGAGGAAAAAGATTGGGCAATTAAATCAATTTTACATTCCGTGTTTTCTGAGGAACCCAACTTTCTGCCATCGTCAAAATATCCGCGTAAATACCACTTACCATCCCAAGCATGTTCTTCGATGGCGTGGCGCAAACGCTGAGATTGCTCCTTGCACCAGGCAGAAGTTTCTAAATCCGAAACAGCATCCGCTACTTTTTGAAAGTGCTCCAATACAATGACGGCAAAAAAACTGCCCCAGACCGTTTCCCCACGTCCTTCGGAACCTACACGGCTCATTCCGTCATTCCAATCTCCGCAGCCAAACAAAATCAGCCCATTCGGACCACTTGTAATACCCTTCTTCAATGCGCGTAAGCAATGTTGATATACCGATTCTCTGCAATCAGATCGTACGCCCGTCATCATACGCTCCTGCTCCGATTCATCAAGCAACGGGCCCTGAATATAATTGACTCCATGTTGTAACAAAGAAACATCTCCGGTTTTTTCAAGATATTCCGCTACCGCATACGGAAGCCACAACAAATCATCTGAAAACCGGGTTCGAACCCCGCTGAAGTCATCGGTACTTCGTACCCCCTGATGCCACCAGTGCATGACGTCACCCTCTTCAAATTGACGAGCCGCACAACGGAGAATCTGATGTTTCAGAAAATTCGGACGAACCGAAACAACACCGATCGCATCCTGTAGCTGATCTCGAAAACCGTAAGCACCACTGCATTGGTAAAATCCAGTTCTTGCCGTAATTCGATCGATCACCACTTGATACATTAAAAAAGTATTATAAAACAGATTTAATGTTTCATCCGCAGTTTCAATCGTAACGGCCTGAAAAGAATCATAATATAAAACGACTTTCTCTAATTGCTTTTTACAATAAGAAAAGTTTGCATATTTAGATAAAATATTTTTGGCGGCCTTTTCACTCAATCCATATCCCAACACAAAACACGCTTGCCCACGGTCTCCGGAACGTATCACTCGATAAATCCCATTCATATCTGCGTTACAGTCCGATCCGAACACACAGGTAACCGCATCACGGAATTCTGTGTTCAACCTGTTGGTATAGAATAGAGCTCGATTTTGCAAATTCTTTTCCGTACAACGAATCGAAACGCCGTTGCCCATCACAATGTGCGGTGAATAAACCAAAACGCTGTCCGCCTTTCCCTTGTTGTCATACTCTACCATTAAAATTTTTGCACAGTCGTAAAGCGGGACAAAAACCGTGATTTTCAATTCAATATTACCAATCGCCGTCCGATACTCCGCACGACCTTTTTTATAAACCACACTCGCCCCCGAAAGAACATCATACGCTCTGGCCCCCATACGCAACCGCAAAGGTTCGCCGTCATTATCCGATACCACATCATTTTTCCAAGGCGTAATTTTATTTTTCTGCGCATTGTACGCATACGTGTAACCTAAGCTGCTCTCCCCTAAAACCGTGCCGAATCGACTGTTTGCCAAAATGTGCGTCCAGGGCGGCATCGTCGGAAAATTCTTTTTGTCATCGATACCAAACCCATCTTTTACAAATCCTCCGACGCCGGTTTTGTACAAATATCGAATTGGAACAGGAACCCCGCTGAAAAGTTTCTGCGGAAAATATCTCCGGATTCGCTGTCCGTCAACAGACCAGCCGCGTTCTAAATCCGCATAAAAACAGCAAACGGATGTAAACAACGCAATATCAGAAAAATTTCGAATGTTTACCAGAAAAATTCCTCGGCGTTTTTCCAAATAGGACGTTAATCCGTTTTCGGCAATCAATTCCCCTAATCGGTTCTTCAGCGGACTGTCATACAAACTGCTTTCTTCGTATCCGATAATCAATTCGCATTCAATGTGTTCCAATTTCAGCAACCGAAAAGCCTTGAGAAACATTTCTGTCTTATCAATATTTTCGGCGTCTGCTTTGATAAAGATCATATTGCTGTCGCCGCTGATGCCATATTTCCATAAATCTTCAATGCCGTGTCTGCTTTTATATTGGCGAGGAATATATCTCACTTGCTTCTTGTAAACCGCATTGACCAGGATATCATGCAAATACAGATCCTCTTTCCGCATCCCCAATGCACGATAAACACTTTTGATATGGTTCACATACCCTTGTTTGAGTTGAGCATATTTGTGAGACATGCAAGAATGAATACGATTGACCACCTCGGATTCCGTTTTCCCGCACGCCGTATAAACATAAATGAATTCCGCTCCCCGCGCTGAAAGTGTAAGCGGAATTTTAAACGCAGCACACGGATCCACGGCTCCGTCTGTACGGTTGGAAAACGAGGTTCGAAACGCATAATCCATCCAAACATCATCGAAACGATTGAGGGCTAAAAACCGAGACAACTCAAATTCGTACGGAGCGGAAATGGCAAGCCCCAACCACAAACTCTCCTCCGGATTAGAACGGGCTCTGCGATGAAACAACAAGACCCCGTCCTCTTTCTTGGTTTCGATGAATAAACCGCAAAATGCAGGGTGAGACCGATAAGCGGTCAACTCACATAAAATCGGTTCCATGTAAACCAGTAAAGTTCCGTTTCTTGCTTTTCCAAGATTATTTTTTATTGCAATTTCTCGAATCTCACAATCAACATCGGCGCATACCGTAACCGAGACACGGCCTTCTAAATCCTTTTCTCGACTCAGATAATTGATCTCCCCAACATCAAACCCGGTTCGGTACTGTATTCGGGGATGAAAATACGGCGCAGCCGTAAGCGGAAAACGCATCGCGCCCTCTCCGTATACCGCAAAAAATCCGACCTGAAAACAATCCGGCACAAACTTTGTCAAAAAACGATCTTTATACTTCAGTGCTCCGCATCCATTATCGGTAAATACGGAAGAAAAGTTTCCATTCGATAAAACCTTGACATTCGGTAACTCCGGATGAATGACCGTATGCTCCTCGCTACGGATATGATAACGTTCTTTATGACCTTTCTGGACAAATTCATCCGAATATCGAACAATGGTGGACGGCAATTTTTCCTCTAACAAAAAAGAATACGCCTTCATCTGAGCCGATAAAAACCGTTTTTGCATAATATGGTCTTTATCATAATTCACACCCGCTAAAAACGACATCCCGATATGATGTGCCATATAACTGTAAACAATGTTGGCTTCTTTTTTAGAGGAGGAAAGAGAGTAATCGATAGCCTCGTAAAACCCATATTTTCCATAAAAGCCTAACTTTTTCATTTTCATTAGGTTTTGATATGAAATTCTGGGCCGAAACGGCAAGGTCAACCAGGTAGAATATGGGCTGATGACATCGTGGGAGTATGTCGCATGCCGAAGAGCTAAAGCACGAACACCAAAGGCCTTATATTGATAGTTCAACGCCTTGTCAAAGGAATAGTAAGCACTTTCGGAAATTCCCCAAGGCCCCCTGCCACACGCATGCACCTGTTCGGTAACCGCATACTGAAGCATCTCATACGGAAAAGACCCTCTCAAAGACGGCAACAAAATAGACGGCATAAAATATTCAAACATAGTTCCGGACCACGATTTTACGCCAATATATCCATGCGACTTTACCATAAACCGATTGATATTTTCCCAGTGCCGCATCGGAACCTGTTTGGTTGCAATGGCGTAAAAACTGGTTAATCGAGACTCACTGGCATATAAATCATAATAGCTGTTGCTATATTCCCCACGTTCTACGTCGTAACCAATATAAAATAAGTTTTTCTTTTTATCATATAGATACCGGAAATCCGTATGAGCAAGCTGGTTTTCAATCCGAGTGGCAATTTCTTTGGCACGCGTTTCATGAAAACGCATCAACCCATTTTTTAACGCATACAAAAACGCAGCATAATTTCCGTTATCTACACTGGACACATAGGCGGGGGCAAGCGGTTTACAAGTGGTGGTGTCATACCAGTTCAACAAATGTCCGTTCCATTTTTCCAGATTATCGATAGTATCCAGAGCCTTTTCCAGATAGAAATACAATTTTTCCCGGGCAATAAATCCCTCGTCATAAGCGCCCAAGCAACACAACATCGCCAAACCGATATTAGTTGGAGAGGTTCTGTGCGCAACGACGCCCAACGGTTTTTGCTGATAATTATCCGGCGGCAGAAAATGATTTTCTTCGGTTAAGTGATCCTCAAAATACGACCACATATCCCGCAGCATCGGTTTGATATTTTTCTTTTCAAACTTTGAAACTTTCTTGGTCTTATCCAGCAAAAAGACCAATACAATTCCTAAAATCCATAAAGGAGCAACAACCCAAAAGATCGGAGAAAAGAGAAAGAATATCCCTATAAACTGCGCCCACATCCGCGCAAAGTAGGTACCAATCGTGCCCTGATGCTTTTTATCCGATTCTGCAGCCGTCGTCCATTCCAACATTTTTTTACCCGATATCAACCGACACAGAGCCCGAATGATAGCGTCAATCTGTACAAAGCTGATATACGGTAAACACACAAAGTCCAGCAGACCTTGCAAAAAAGACTGCGTCAGAACCGGGAAGGTTTTGGATCGATATCGAACCGAAGACAAATACCGCATATCGACAAATTTATAAATGATGCTAAATAAAAATCCGATAAAAGATGCGGTTATCGCGATACAAAATGGAACAACGCCCCAAAAAGCAGAAGATAAAAGCAGTAATAAAATAGATATCGGAGTCAGTGCTCTTCTAAAGTTATCAAAGATTTTATATTTTGACAACGCTGAAAGCGGGTTCTTTGCCTTTCCCTGTTCGGTTTTAATCGTAGGCAACAGATAAGGTAAGTTCTGAATATCTCCGCGGATCCAACGATGATTGCGCTTCATATAGGACAACATACTTTTAGGTGTACTGTCCGAAAAACAAATATCTGAAGCATAAGCCGTACGCAAGAAAGATCCTTCCAAAATGTCATGACTTAAAATGCGGTTATCCGGGAACTTATTCTTCATCACCTTGCGAAATGCCTCGATACGGATCACACCTTTTCCGGCAAAAATGCCATCCGCATATAAATCCTGATAAACACTGAACGAAGAATTCCCATATACTTCTACCCCGCCCAGACCGCTTACAATACGACTGAACAGATTTTCATTCGCTGAACGCAAATCCACTTCCATTCGCGGAGCTGCAATTCCGTACCCATCCACTACACAAGTACAATCATCATTATAAACCGGTTGTGCCAGCGGATGCTCTAGTATTCCTACCAATTTTCGAATCGTTTCCGCATGCGGGTTTGTATCCGAATCTAATGCCACAAAATACTTGGCATCCCGGACATCTCCTTGAAGCAATAAAAAACGATCTTCCCCGGTACCTGCCACCGCCTCAAAAAAATCACAAACAGCACCGCGCTTCCGCTCTCTTCCGGTATAAACGTGATCCGGGCTTAGCGTCCGTTTTCTGACCGCCGCAAAAAAAACATTGGAAAATCGCTGGTTGAGCAATTCTGTCTTCTTTTTCAAATAACGAACTAACTCAATATCCTGTTCCGTCAAGGGGTCGGCACACTGCGGCAAGTCCGCTAAAACACCGATCATGATCCCGCTGGTATCATTCCCGTAATGGTATTGCTCCATTTTGTGGACTAATTCATCCACATCTGCTTTTTTCCCAATCAAAGTAATAATGGTCACCAATGTTTTGGGACAGTGTTGTGTTATTTTCATCCGCGGCAATATTTGAGAACGCGTTGTTTTGGAATAAAAAAACTCCAATGCGTACTTTAAAATCTGCCATAGAGGTAAAAAAGCCAACAACGAAACGATGATATTTTTACAAAGTAAAAATAGTAATATGCTTGCTGCCATCGGCAAAATCACGGTTGCAGGCAAATACCATCTTTTCTTCTTACGAAATAAGTAATATCCGATGTGACGCTGCCGTGGTGTTTTTCCGGTTCGAGCCTCCGCCAACAACCGAACTACCAAATCATATTCCGGGATACCCTGTCGCAAAGCCTCTCGTGCAATCTGATACCGATATAAATCTTTACTTTTTCGATCCAAGCCGCGATACGTTTCGTCTTCACACAGCAAAGCCTCATTGCAGCTCAAAGTCTGATAAATATCTTCAAAAATATATTGATTCAAAAAACGCAGACAACCAAACAATAACAATAATTTACCCTTTGTATTAGGCCGACAGGAAAGCTGACTCAACTGCACCAATACGGCAGCTCGCAATAAATCCGGAAACAGCGCAATCTCATCATTTTGCAATTGCATCGTCTTGGCTAAACTCTCCGAAAAATCGGAAAAGATCTCCTCCGTTATGCGATATCCGCAATCATCTAAAAAATGAAAACAACTTTCATAAACACGCGGATACTTGCCCGTTGGTGCAGCAGGAAGCGTATCATTGTTTAACAAAGCTAAATACGTATTGACATATACGCGATGGATCAAATGATAATTATCTTTTATCAATATATTTTCTTCATTTTGCTCCATACTGCGTCGAATTTTCTTGATCTGGTCCATACTTTTATTCAACACAGCAACTAACGGTTTTGATGATCTGCGAATATATTCCATATTGATCAGTAATTCCTTTCAAATGCGATACATAACAAACATACCAAATCATGTCTGTTTACTATTTTGTCAGAAATTATCTGATTTATCCCCAATTTTTTGCAAAAAGGCCAATAGACATGCCGAAGCATGTCTATTGGCCCGTATAGGATTAGAAATGAAAAGAAAAAAGCTTAGCGGCTATTTTCATAGCCTCAACTTTGATCTTTATTATATCAGCAAAATGTAATAAGAATGTGACACGTCCATGAAAATTTACAGGATTTTCACAACTTCTTTCATATCAACTATCAACGTGACATCAAGAAAGCGTCATACTAGCAACAGAATCCGTAACATCTTGATGCACTTCAACAACAAACTGATCAATCAATTGCTCCGCCAATTCAGCCATTTTTTCCTGCACAACATAATCTCGTGCAAGTACGGTTCGATAATTTTCGCCGGAAGAAACATAATAAAGCAAATAATAGGCTGCTCCCTGATTTCCCGTATAAGTCTTCACGATCCCTACATCACCAGGTTTACGAGATGCATCAAAGCACCACTCCGTCACCTCTGTAGTAGATTTTCCTTTATACACGTCTTCATAAAGGCCCCCGTCACCCAACGCAGAACTTCCGGTCTGTTGATTGGAAAATTCATTATACATTTGGATAAAAGTTTCTTCGGTTTGATCACTGTTCTGCCACGACTCATACAACCGCTCTGCCTCAGCTAACCGATCACTTGGCGTATCTCCGTTTGCAATAAGAACCCGAATATCGCATAAATTATAATCTTTGGTATCTTTTTCGATATAATACATGACCAAGGCTGCGCTTCCGGTATCTACGATCCGCATATCTCCATACTGCCGCGCGTCATCAAACATATAATCAGCAGATTCTGTATCCGCCCCAAACGCATCACGCGTTATATTATAGGATTTTGAAATATCTGTATTGCTATAAAAAATAGCTTGAGTATCGGTAAGAGTCGCCGAGAAGTATTCTACAAAACTAGCCTCATCGGTTACTTTGTTCTTAAACTCCTCTGCACGTTGCAAAGCCTCTTCTTGAGTCAATGTTTCGCCGGTCATCGATCCATTATACAAAAAAGCAGCGATTCGTACCGTCAGCGTATCTATTTGACTACGATGCTGTTGATAATAAGCCTCTGCCTGCTCATCCGTGACCTCGACACCAGATTGTTGCTGTTGCATATATAAGTCATACAATTCATAACGCTCAAAGACGCGCTTCATGTCATCCATGGTAACATCTTTTCCGTACAGTTCTTCTAAATATTCCGTCTCGCTTTGACCCGCAGACTGGGCTGCAGATGTAATAGAATCCAAACTGCTCTGGACTTTTTGTTGAACGGTTTCATCTACTGTAATTCCTGCTTTTTCGGCCGCAATAACCCCAGCTAAAATCTCCTGACACGCTTTCAACGTCTCCTCTGTAAAATACTCCGCCCAGGTCTTTGTCGTATCCAGGCTGCATGTCTGATCCTTTAAACTTTTCGTCGTATCTAAATTTAAAGAAGACGACGAAGAGGACGAAGCAATCGTATTATTGACTTGGCCAAAATAATAAATCTGATAATCCAATAAATTGATAGATTGACCATCACCTTGCACAACAACCGTCTGCTCTTTTTCCGTTCTTCCGATACCCGACTGTTGACCACAGGCGCAAAGCCCTAAAATCAGGACCAAACATACCGATACTGAAAGAATTCTCAACAACCATCTGTTTTTCATTTTTTCCTCCCACTTGTCAAAAGAAACTCTCTGGTTTTATTTGTTCAGTATATCATATTCTTCTATAAAATGCAACAATCCATTTAAATATCCATCAAATATTTCTCCAAATCAATCCGTCCATTCTCATCGAATACAATTCCTTCTTGTTCCAAAAGTTCGCGCTGCCGGTTCCCGCCGCCAAAAGCAAACGCGTCCGACACCTCACCCAAACGATTTACGACACGATGGCACGGAATCGTCTGTGGATCCGGATTCACATGCAAAGCATATCCAACCACTCGAGCCCATCGCGGATTTCCTGCCATGGCCGCAATCCACCCATAGGTTGCAACTTTTCCCCGCGGGATCCGACGAACTTGCTCATAAATCCGTTCAAAAACATTTTTCTCCATATCCATCCTCCGGCCTTTCAATCAAATTACTACAAAGACCTTCTTATTTTATCCATAAAAAACAGTTTGAAACAAAAAACCGCGATTCAACGCGGTTTTTTGTTCTTCTGTTTTTCTTGTTAAGCCCACCACATTTGGCTTTTACCCTCAAATGTCATAACGCTTTTTAATAATTCGATCGCCTTGGTCAGACCTTCGTTAACCGACATCAAACTATCTTCATGCTCAATACTCATTACATAGTCGTAATCGATTGTACGAAGTGCCGTAACAATATCCTTCCAATATTTTTCTCCGTTTCCGTAACCCACCGTACGGAATACCCAAGACCGACCCGCAACATCACTGTAATGCTTTGTATCCAGAACACCATTAACGGCGGTGTTCGAAGCATCTATCCGGGTGTCTTTCGCATGGAAATGAAACATACAATCTTTTAATTTTAAAATAGCGGCAACCGGATCAATTCCTTGCCAAATCAAGTGACTGGGATCAAAATTAGCGCCAATTTCCGGGCCAACCGCCTCACGCTGCCGTAAAAGAGTTTCCGGATTATAGACACAAAAACCAGGGTGCATTTCCAAACAAATCTTATCAACACCATGCTTCTTTGCAAACTGAACGGCTTTCTTCCAATACGGAATCAAACACTCATTCCACTGATAATCCAATACTGTCAGAAAATCGTCCGGCCACGCACAAGTAACCCAGTTCGGATATTGAGATGTCGGACAATCACCGGGACATCCTGAAAAAGTATTAATCCGTGTCACGCCCATTTTTTCTGCCAATAAAACAGCATTCTCAAAATCCTGATGCGCCTGCTGCGCAATCTTTTTATTCGGATGTACGCCGTTTGCATGACAACTAAAGGCAGAAACCTCAAACCCATATCGATCAATCGTATCTTTAAACTTCTTAAACGCATTCTCATCATTCAGCAAAATTTCCGGGTCAGCATGGGCTTTCCCTGGATTTCCACCGCAGCCGATTTCTAAAGCTTGCACACCTTTTTCACTCAAATATGCACACGCTTTTTCGAATGGCATATCAGATAAAAGAACCGTCAATACGCCTAGTTTCATTTTGAGTCACCTCTATGATATCACTTATTTTACAGGATCCGGATGAGAAGTTAATCCCGGAATTTCTTCATCCACTTCAAACGGTTCCGTAGAAACCGCCTCGTGTACACACGGCGTATCAAACGGATCCGGATTATAGGCCCATCTGATAGCGTTTTTCAACACTTTGCCAACATTCTCATCATAGTAAGAACGATAAGTCTCATGACCGGGCTGGAAATAGAAAATTCGACCGTTTCCACGATGATAAGTAACGCCGCTGCGGAAGACATTGCCGCCCTGGAACCAACTGATAAATACTACTTCATCCGGATTCGGAATCACGAACGGCTCACCGTACATTTCCTCGTGATCCAATTTAAAGTTTTCCGGAACGCCTTTTGCAATCGGATGATTCGGCGTTACGGTCCAAATACGGCAACTTTCACTGGCTTCACGCCATTTCAGGTTTCCGGAAGTACCCATCATGCGACGGAATACTTTACTATGATGTCCGGAATGCAGTACTATCAGCCCCATACCAGCATTTACTCTGTTATAAATCTTTTCTACCAGTTCATCAGAAACAGCGCCATGTTGCGCATGTCCCCACCACAATAAAACATCTGTATTATTCAACACATCATCCGGAAGCCCTTGCTCCGGCATATCCAAGGTTGCTGTTGTGATATTAAAATCATCACTCTGCAACAAGTTTTTTAATGTCCCATGCAATCCTTCCGGATGCACGTTTTTTACAATCGGTTCTACCCGTTCATGATAATTCTCATTCCAAATTGTTACATTGATTGCCATTTTAACTCAACCTCCAGATTATAATTGACTAATTTCTATACTTTGTATCACAATTTCACCATCTAACGGTTTGCCGGCCTGATTCACTCGAGAAGAGGCGATATAATCAACCGTATCCATGCCGTCAAACACCTGACCAAACACCGTATGTACACCATCTAACCACGGAGTACCGCCATACGCATAATATTGCTGTTTTGTCTGTTCATCCAACTGAATCCCGCTGCGTTCAAAATAAGCGATTTCCTGTGGAGTGCAAGCCTTTTTTTGAACAATAAAGAACTGACTTCCGTTCGTATTCGGTCCAGCATTCGCCATCGACAACGCGCCGTAAAAATGCCGCAATGCCGGCGTACATTCATCTCCGAACGGCTCACCCCAAATACTTTCCCCACCGCACCCTGTTCCGGTGGGATCTCCACCCTGAATCATAAAATCCTTCAAAACACGGTGAAAGACAACTCCGTTATAATATCCGTTTTTTGCATGTGTGATAAAATTTTCTACAGCTTTTGGCGCCTGCTCCGGGAAAAACCGAATTTGAAAAGAGCCCAGATTCGTATTCACTACCGCAATTTGATCGCCCTGCTCAGGTCTTTTTAATTGTTCCATAAATTCTCCATTTCCCTAACAATCCATTTAATCTATTACTTCAATGGTTTTGATGACAACCTTCTCAACCGGAGCAGAAATCTCCGTCTGAGAGGCATTCAACTCTACTTCAACCCCTGCAATAGCTGCCAAGGTATCCCAGCCGTCTGTCACTTTCCCAAACGCTGCATATCTTCCATCTAAAGACGCTGCGTAATCGTATTCATCACTGGTGCAAATAAAGAACTGCGAACTTGCGCTGTTAGGTTTCATCGAACGGGCCATAGAAATAACGCCTTTGCTATGTTTTAAAGAATTCTCTACGCCGTTCTCGGTAAATTCGCCTTTTATCGTATGCTCAGAACCACCCGTTCCGTCCCCATCTGGATCTCCGCCTTGGATCATAAAATCTTCAATAACCCGATGAAACGTCAAACCATTATAAAATCCTTGTTTAACCAGATACACAAAATTCCGAACCGTAATCGGAGCAACATCCGGATACAGCTCCAAATCCATGGTCTGACCGTCTTCCATCGTAATCCGCACATTGACATTCTTTGAAAAATCAACGCCAAAATCACTCACCAGCGTCCGATAATAATCTTCATCCATATACTGCGCAATATCTTCCGCATCCGGTAGAGAATCTGTAATAGCAGAAGCCTGGTCCTTACATCCAACAAGGCCAAACATACAAACCATAAACGCCCCCAACAGTAAAACTGAAACCAATTTTTTCATCTTAGTTCTCCTTAACATTCAAATATTCCTTTAAGGGTATTATAATATAAATAAAAAAATTATGCAAGCGTTTTTCGGATATTTTTCTTTTTTTCATACAAATACGGAGACTTGCAAACAAGCCTCCGCACAACCTTTAAAAATACTGCTCCAAATCTTTTCTCAACCTATTTAGTATCTTTTTTTCTAATCTCGAAATATAAGACTGCGAAATCCCCAATAAATCTGCAACTTCTTTTTGCGTATATTCTCGATTTCCGGAAAGTCCAAACCGCAATTGCATAATCTGCTTTTCTCGGCCGGTCAGACGGTTAATGGCTCGATTTAGCACTTCGATTTCCATCTCAGACTCAATGTCTTTAGACACTTCATCTATTCCCGTACCTAAAACATCCCCCAACAACAACTCATTCCCGTCCCAGTCAATATTCAACGGTTCCTCAATCGAAACCTCCGAACGAACATGACTGTTTTTGCGCAAAAACATCAAAATTTCATTTTCAATACAACGAGAAGCATATGTCGCTAACTTGATGTTTTTTTCAGGGTTAAAAGTATTCACCGCTTTAATCAATCCGATTGTACCAATCGATATCAAATCTTCTATATTTCCCGTCCCGGGATTTTCAAATTTACGGGCAATATATACAACCAATCTCAAATTGTGCTCAATCAATTCTTTTTTCACGTTGCTGTCCGGGTTGTCCAGCTGAGCAATCAATTCCGCCTCACGATCCGGAGACAAGGGGGCAGGCAAAGTTTCAGACCCATTAATATAATAAATCTCGTCCCTTAAAAAATCCGGAGTTATACGCTTAAAGCCAATACCTGCTCGAAACAGCAACATCCGTATTTTTTTTATCATACTCCATTCATATCCGTCTCTCATCATACTTCTCCGTTCAACACAGGCACTATTCCATGATATCTGCCATCTGTATCCATCCTGTTTTTACTTACAGCTACAACAACTTTATATTTCTTTCCGGCAACCTCAAACCCGTCCGGACGAAAGCCATTCATCATCCCTCGTTGCCCATCCGCACTTCGGTACGGAATCATACGAAAACGAGTTTGCAATGGGCTGTTTTTATCAAACAAAATCTTGCCGCTATCATCCACATCTAAAAAACCCGAAACACTAAATCGATCCACAATCACCACAGGAAGCCCGGTAATTCCCTCCCGCAAAAAATTCCCGGTATCAACAAGACAATCGATCTTTTTTTTCTTTCCGCAAAAATCAATAACACATTCACAAATACTCTTTTGGGGAGGTTTCTTTTCTAAAATGCGATTAACAAGTAATTGTGTCGCACATAACACCACAACAGCAAGTAGTACATAAAAAACAGGAAGATTAAAATATACCGATCCGTTACGAATATAAATAGTATTCTGCAATCGAAACGCACTTTGCAAAATCAGTAAAAACGCAATATAAGAAACAGAAACCAATAAAAACATAAAATATTTTTTTAGAAATCCGCGTAAAGGTTTTCCTCCAAAAGCAACGAAAACAATAACCGCAGATATTATAAACTTTACAAAAACGTTGAGTAAAACGCCGAGATTCGGCAGTACAACGGCAAAACCATATACACAGCAAATAAAAACGGCACATAAAAAACGTAACGGTTTTACATCGGTCCGAACCAGTTTAGCCGTACACCATAATATAGCCGTATTCACAACAATATTTATAAACAAGAGAATGTCTACATAGATAACCACCGCTGTCTCCCCCTTGCATTTAGTCTATCATAGATTCCTAAAAAAACTTGTCGCAAGAACACGCGTGGTTTCAAAAAAAATATGCGATATGCAAACTTTTTCGCTTGCATATCGCATATTCTGACTTTTTTCTCATTTGGCGTATTCTACCGCCCGGCTTTCACGAATAACATGCACTTTAATTTGTCCCGGATATTCTAATTCCTGTTCAATAGAGTTTGCAATATCACGAGCCAAAATAACCATCTGATCATCCGAAATTTCTTCCGGCTTAACCATTACACGGATTTCACGACCCGCCTGAATCGCATAGGTCCGTTCAACACCTTTAAAGTCATTCGCTAGTCCTTCTAGGCGCTCCAGTCGCTTGATATAACTTTCGATATCTTCACGCCGTGCCCCCGGTCTTGCCGCAGAAATTGCATCAGCGGCCTGAACAACTGCAGCTACAATCGTCTTCGCCTCAACATCACCATGATGAGCAGCTATGGCATGAACAATATCTTCACGTTCTTTATACCGCTTAGCTTCTTCCACACCAATACTAACATGGGAGCCTTCTTTTTCCTGGTCTAAAGCTTTGCCGATATCATGCAGTAATCCCGCGCGTTTCGCAGCCGTAATATCGGCCCCCAGTTCCCCGGCTATCAAACCAGATAACTGAGAGACTTCTATCGAATGTTTCAGCACATTCTGTCCAAAGGATGTTCTATAATGCAGTCTTCCTAGCAATTTAATCAATTCGGGATGCAACCCATGCACACCGGTAGTAAAAACAGCATTTTCGCCTTCCTTCTTTATGGTCTGCTCCACCTCTCTGCGAGCTTTTTCAACCATATCTCCAATACGGGTAGGATGAATCCGACCGTCCTGAATCAACTTCTCCAACGCGATTCGAGCAATTTCACGCCGAACCATATCAAAACTGGAAAGAGTAATCGTTTCCGGCGTATCATCGATTAACAATTCAACCCCTGTCAAATTTTCTAAAGCACGAATATTTCTGCCTTCGCGGCCAATGATTCGACCTTTCATTTCATCGTTAGGTAACGTTACGACTGAAACAGTGGATTCAGACACATGGTCCGAAGCACAACGCTGAATAGCCATTGAAATGATTTCTTTTGCCTTTGCATCTGCCTCTTCTTTTGTACGCTCTTCTACATCTTTGATTCGACGAGCAGATTCATGTTTTAATTCCTCATCCAAGCTCTCAATCAATTGCGCCTTTGCCTGTTCGGCAGTCATTCCGCTTACGCGTTCCAATACTGCACGTTCGCCGCGCTTGATTTCTTCAACCTCTGCCTGCAATGTCTCAACATCCCGAATCTTTTCTGCCAGGATATTTTCCTTTTGCTCATAAGCATCTGCACGCTTGTCGAGTTGTTCCTCCTTTTGAATCATACGTTTTTCCAAACGCTGAACTTCATTGCGCCGCTCCCGAATTTCCCGCTCTGCGGCCTCACGATTTTTATGAATTTCTTCTTTTGCTTCAAGCAAGGCCTCTTTCTTTTTTGCAGCACCTTCCTTGATCGCTTCATTCACCATATTTTTCGCTTTTTCTTCTGCAGAGCCGATCGTTGCTTCCGCGATCCGCTTCCGGTATATCATGCCGCAAATAAAACCGGCAACAATAGCGATTACGCCAACAATTATTGGTATAATTATTTCTATTTCAAACACCTCCTAATAAAAATAGTTATGTAATAAAGTATTATGCACGTTTGCCTGTAATAAATATAAACAGACTGAAAACAAACTGCTCTTTTAATTTTATAATATTTCAAGACAAATGTCAAGTTTTTTTATAAAAATGTTAATCCTTTTTTAAAAAGATACCTTATCATTAATAAAAAAGATTCCGAT
>WHHJ01000049.1 GCA_014872655.1 Clostridia bacterium | reverse complement strand
AAAATTAAAATATTATTATCAAACAATAATATATGAAAAACCATGCTTATTCCATCAAGCTAAACGCATACTTTGGCCAAAATATCCTTCTGCCATCTAAATACAACTTTACACATTGATTTCCCCAAAAAAGAAGACCCCTGCTTAATACAGAGGTCTACTTATTATTCCATTTTAACGATCTTATTTATTTTTGATCGCAGCCTGTGCAGATAGGTAAAAATATGGGGGTTTTTAATGAAATGAGCATTGTCCTCATTCTTTTCCCTATGTACCGAGGAAATCTTTTCGATTTCCTCCAATTTGATAATGCAGTTTTTCTTTCTGCCTTCCGCTGTAAAGGTTGCTTTCACATCTGCTGTCCCATTCAGATTAACATACCAATCAAATGTAGTATCCGATGTCGGTGTTATCAGATATACAAACTGATTGACAACATCGTGGCTGATAGTGCTACCACTAAAATCAATAAAGCTGTTCAGAGTGGAACGGATACCCTCTATATCCAATCCTTTCGGATTGCTTTTTTCCTGTGGAATTTCATCAAGTGCTTTTTGAAGTTTCTTGATTTCTTCATCGACAGGACTTCTCATTGCTTGATACTCGTCCTTGGAAATCTCTCCATCAGCTCTCATAGCAATCAAGTTAGTCAGTCTGCTATTTGCCTTATCCAATTTCGCCTGTATCGTTACCGTATCGGATTGAGTTTCGTTAGATTTTTCTTCCTTATAATAATACTTAATAAGGTCTAACGCAATCAGTACAGACTCTTTTCTCTCCGTCCAGAGATGCTCTAACAAAGCTTTTGCCATAAAATCGAGTTTCCAATCGGTTATCATTCTGCTGTCACAATATCCCTCAGTATCTAAACCGATTTCAGCTCTTTTCCGTTTAATTCCGTTGTTAAGCTGATTGTAGCATTGATAACCGTAAGAGGTTTTTCCGTCCAATTTCGTATGCCATTTATTTTTACGGTATGATGAGCCGCAGGAACAACGTAGCTTATTGACCCATATATCTCGTGAATCACGCTTACTATGTGTGTTTTTCCCTGCCGATACACATACAGGTTTTACTCTACTTTCCCTTATCGCCTGTGCTTTATTCCATATCTCTTGAGAAATAATAGAAGGGAAATCACCCTCAACATATTCATAAGTGGACATATCAAGATTGTTTATTCGCTTCTGCTCTAAAAAGTTATTGCTTCTGGATTTGTTGTAACACTTTGTTCCTGTGTAAGTGGCATTTTTAATCGCTCTCATAATATTTGAAACGCTCCACTTTATAAGTCCAGAAGCTGTTTTCCTTTTTCGCTCCGTCAAAATCTTTGCGATTTTCATCGAGCCATAACCTTGCAGATACAAATCATATATCATTCTGACCGTTTCTGCCTGTTCCTCATTGATAACATAGGTATCTCCAACACGGTCATAACCTAAAATATTACCGTTTCCATAGAGAACACCATTATCACGGCTGATTTTCTGACCTGCTTTTACACGCTCGGAAGTCTTGCGACTTTCTTCCTGTGCCAATGTTGCCATAAGAGATAGCCGCAGTTCTCCATCTCCGTCCATTGTCCAAATATTATCGTCGATAAAAAACACCTCAACGCCTATGCCTTTTAACTCTCTTGTAACAACAAGGGTATCCACAACATTTCGTGCAAAACGGCATACCTCTCTGGTAACAATTAAATCAAATTTACCTTGCTTGGCATCTTCAATCATTTTCAAAAAGGCAGGGCGTTTTTTTGCCTGTGTTCCCGTGATACCTTCATCAATATATCGTTCACAGACCGTCCAGTTCGGATGATATTTTACTTGGTCATCATACCATTGTAACTGATTTTCCAATGCAGATAACTGTGCTTCGTGTTCTGTTGAAACACGACCATAAATAGCAACTTTTCTGGCTCTGTTTCTGTCAAACAGAGAATAATCTGTGAGCTTAAATCTGTAATTATATTCATTTACTGCTGTGTTCATTAAGCATACCTCCAATTCATTTTTCTGAATATATTGTACTGATTATCAAGCCGCCTGTGAAATGTGCGAATTTGCGTGTTTCACGATATTTGTATATGTGGCTTGATTTATCATTCCTTTTTCAAGAAGTATCTCAATGAGTTTCAGAGCCGCTACATTTTTATCTACCCTAATTTCATTCATTATTGACCTCCCTCAAAGAAATACTAATGGCAAGAGCTTTATCGGCTCTTGCCATTATGACTGTGGATAGCATACCAACATATTTACGCAGGCGTTGTTTGTCTATGGTGCGGATTTGTTCAAACAGGATAATTGAGTTCTTATCCAAACCTTCAAAATCATTGATTAAAGTGTGTGTCGGCAATTTTGCTTTAGTGTGTATTCGGCTTGTGATGGGTGCGACAATGACCGTAGGGCTATGCTTATTGCCGACATCGTTTGAAATGATAAGTACAGGTCTTGTTCCGCCTTGCTCCGAGCCGATAACAGGATTTAGATTTGCGTAGTAAATATCTCCACGCTTGATTTTTCTTTCCATTATGTTTGACCTCCCAGATTTATTTAGGCAGGTATGTTCTGCCTATGTAGGCAGCCAAACAAAAGGAAGTATTTAAGGTCGGGAGAGTATAAGCAAAATCTCTGTTCCTATGACTACCTTTTATCTGGCTTTATGATAGGAGCATTTCAATTTGTCCTCGACACCCCGAAATGCTATGGGAAGTCGCCAAACGGTCAGCAGCGAACTGACGCCACGGGAGTTCCACCCCAACTGACGGTCTGCCAGAGCCGCCCTCATTGCCTGCGACGGTTTTATCACGCTCGGACTGTGACTGGACGGGAGTACCATTATTCTCTTTGTGGGTTATGGCGAAATCGGAAGCAATCCGATATTTTCAGTCGGTAATGAATGAGATCACCCCCTTTCATCGCTCGCTGCTTCTTAACAGGTCTTGGCGTACCGCTGCACACGCTTATGCTCATCACAATCACAAAGAGGAAGTATTTGGCGAATGGATATTCGGTTGTCAAGGATCACTCCCGTTTTCGCCACACAAAGCAAAACAGGTGGAAGGAATTTAATCCCTCTCACCTGTTTGCTCACTTAAAAGCGGTTTCGTATAGGCTAAAATTAAAATTTTTCAAAAAGTTTTTTTAACTTCTTTAGTGCAATGTCAACGCTTCCTTTAACCGCCATTTTGGTGCATCCCTCCAACTTGGCAATCTGCTCATAGGACAACTCTCCGAAAAAGTACAACAGCAGCCTGCGTCTTTGTGTTTCGGGCAGTTTTGATATTGCCTTATGTAGCAGTTCGTATTCGATGCACCTTGAAACGGTTTCCTCAAGACTTTCTTCCTTATAAAAAACTCGGTCATTCAAGGAGTTTTCTGTCAACTCGGAGTGTTCAATGTGCCTGCTCACCCGATTAAGATAGGAAATATCCTCAAGCTCAAAACGGTTAAACAGGTCATACAGCACTTTCTCTATTTCAATATTTTGCATAACACCCCGCCCATCTTTAAAAGAGAGGTAATATCTGCCCTCTACAATCATCAGCGTATAAGGGTTATGCTTGTCCTTTTTTCGGTTAGGATGTTTTTCATTCATTCTTTGTTCCTCCAATCAATCTGAATTTTTGAAATTTCAGATTGATCGGCGGTGAACGACACCCTACGCTACAAACAGGCTTACGACTTAATTCAACAAAAAACGACAAAAGAAAAACCGCAAAGGCTGTCAAACCCTTACGGTTATAAGAAATAACAATTCTATTATATAGATATTTAACATCTACTTTTGGAACATAATTTCCCCAAATGGAGATAAGAATTTTTTTAACAGATTATTCTCATCTCTATCGAACGGTATGTAAATAACTGCTGCTTAAAATCAGCAGCACAGTGTTATCAGACCAACACATAAGAAATCCCTCCAAACTTGAAACAGGTCTGGAGGGATAAAATAGCCATCTGAGCATGACAAAATTGCCCACCAAAACACCGTTTTTTTTATTTGGCGGACTTGTCAAATTCTATATTCATGTAAAAAAAGAGCCGATGACTTATGAGGTTATCTCACAAGTTCATCGGCTCTGCGTCTATGCGTCTGGCTCTTTGATGACGGTTATATGTAATTTCTTTGCATTTATTAAAGTTTCTTTCTTACATTTCGGACAGTAAAGAGGATAATTCTTTAAAACAGTATCTTCTCTAACTCTATCACGGGTTTTGTTGCCACAAATCGGGCAAATTATCCATTCTGAAATCATAAATTATCCATCTCCATTTATCATGTTTTATTTAATCTTTCTATTTTATATTTACTATCTTGACAAATTCATATCGTACACTTATCTGGAATTACTATTATTCTCTAAACTTTTTTCAAGAATAAAGAAAATATCGTACCTTTTTCATCGGATGCTACCTTGATATACCCGTTCTGCTTATTCACAATATCACGGGTAAGATATAAACCGATCCCTACACCGTCAACTCCTGCTGACTGCTTTCCACGGTAAAATCTGCCGAAGATTTTTGCCTGTTCTTCTTCAGGAATGCCAATTCCGTTATCGGATACATCCAATCGCAAATACGATGGATATTCGGTGATTTTC
Organism: Clostridia bacterium; assembly: GCA_014872655.1. Taxonomy (GTDB): domain Bacteria; phylum Bacillota; class Clostridia; order Oscillospirales; family UBA644; genus UBA644. The sequence continues at coordinate 10,326 of WHHJ01000049.1, read as the reverse complement.
AAGTCCACAACTCCTCCGCTTGGTGTATATTTCACAGCATTGTCAAGTACATTGGTAACAGCTTCTGCCGTCCAGTTAAAATCAAGCAGGGCTTCAAAGGTCTGCCCACAATCAAAGGTAATCGTAATATTTTTATCCCTTGCTTTGGCATAAACCGTTTTTACCGCTTGCATAACAATATCATTTAAACTGCTTTGTTCAGGTTTTAATCGGATAATGCCACTTTCCAAACGGGACATTTTAATCAAACTGTTTGTCAAAAAAGTCAGCTTTTCAAGGGACATCTGCAAGGTGGCAATATATTCCCTTCTCTCCTCATCGGATAACCCTGTATCACCTAATAACTGTGCAAAGGTGTTTGCCGCTGCTACGGGCGTTTTAATTTGATGCGAAATATCGGAGATTAAAGTTTTAATCTGTTCTTTCTCCTGTGTCAGCATTTGATTCTGTGCCTTTAAAATATTGCGGAGTTTTAGAAGTTGATGCTGCAGCCGTGCGGTCAGGGTATCCTCAGCTTCTGAAAAGACCGTCCGTTCCTGCTGTTCTACCAATGCTTCAATGAGCAGCGTAATCTCCTCTAACAGATTATCATTATAGCGGTTGTGCAGAAAGTCCAGCAGGAACAACAAACCCCCAAAAAATACAAATGCAAAAGAGATAAAAAGCGTACGGAAAAGGATGTCCTCCATAAAAAAGAACACACCAACAGATACCACCGCCGTAGCAGTACCTATAATTAAAATCAGTTTTCTATAAATCACAAAATGCTTCATCGTCATTCTCCAAAAGAGTAGCCCATGCCAAAAACTGTTACAATGTATTCCTGCTTTTCATCATTCAGTTTCTGCCTTAGCCGCTTAATATTCACACGCACGGTATTATCATCAACAAAGTTTCCATCTATATCCCAAAGCTGTTCCAAAAGCATTGCCTTTGTAACAACCCTTCCCCTGTTTTCCATTAGATAAAGGAGCAATTTGTATTCTGTTGAGGTCAAATGTATTTCCTGTCCCTTCATCAAAACAAGACACTTTTCTTTATCTAACTCTAAATCTCTGTATTTCATACGAAATTTTCCTACGCCACTTCGTTTTAGAACTGCCAATACTTTTTTCCGTAAAACTTCGATAGAAAAAGGCTTTGATATATAATCATCACAACCCACGCCAAACCCTTCCAACATATCTTCTTCCGTATCATTAGCAGTTAGAAATAATACGGGTGTTTCCGATGTTTCACGAATTTTTTCACAAAATTCCAAACCATTGCCGTCAGGCAGGTTAATATCAAGCAGAAACAAATCATACTTTTGTTTTTGGTATTGCTTCAATGCTTCCAAATACCCATAGACTGCTGTGACCATATGCTCGTCTTTTTTTAGGGCGATAGAAATACCCTTGCTCAGAATTTTGTCATCTTCAAGTAGAAAAATATTTGCCATAGCCGCAAAACGCACCACCTTCCTCAATATACAAAATTGCAGGAACAGACGCAGCAATGCTGCGTCCGTCCCACAACCTCATTTAACTATCAAAATTGTGCAGTCTTTCAATGACCGTTTCATCAGAAGTTGCCTTGTAAACAATGGCAGGAACGCTTAAGCAAATTACAAAGATTGCTGCGATCAAACCGATGACAAGTGCAACAGGGTATTTAAATACTGCATAGTTTGCCATATGCGGAACTGCATCTGCCACCAACATTAGGAACGCATTACCAAAAGTCATAATCAGCAGAGTAGAAATCAGAGCATAAATACCGCCTTCTAAGGTCAATATCTTCCTGATCTGCTTTTTCGTTGTTCCGATACTTTCCATAATGGCAAATTCATTTTTCCTTGCCACCACACCCGTCAACATAACATTTACAAAGTTAATCAAGCCGATGACAATGAGCAGAATTGCAGCACCGTTTCCCAGCAAGCTCAAAGAGTAGTTCATCTGGTTATATAGTTCTTTCTGATTCACGGAAGATTTCAGCTGCCACTCCGATGTGGTCAAGGTACTGTTGATCGCCTGTAATTCGCTGTCAATTCGCTCTAAATCGTTGAAATTCTTAATGTCAACGCCGATTGCGGAAATTATTGGTTCTTTTGTCAGGCGTTCCATACCCGCTTCGCTGACAAAGATAACATCTGGCACCATATTTATTTCTTTGCGTCTGCCAATACCTTCTGAAAGAGTATTATCATAATCGTCATAGTAAAAAGCTCCGCCAATTTTGAAATCAGTTGCCTTGCCGTCTGTACTGTCGGCAGTTAGTGTCAATGTTTCACCCACTAAAGCGGTATTAGGAGCGTTATATTCGGTATCTTTTCCTGCAATCGCTGTTTCGCCACGCTTAAATGCTTCCATGTCAATAGGCGTATCAGGATGCTCTGCATTGTATTCTTCCAGTACCCTGTCGTCTGGAAGCGTTGTAATATAGCAGCCATAGTCACCAGATTCAGCGTACCCTTTCAGTGTTTCTATCGTCTGTTCATAGGACTGCCCCTTTGCTTTATATTTGCTGTCCTCATATTTGATTTTCATAAAGCCTTCTAAATCGTTTTCATTAAAGTCAATACCTGCCCAGACTGTTTTTTGAACATCTATATTTTTAATACCGTCAAGCTGCTTGATTTGTTCTACAAAGTGTTCGTCAAACTGCGGTACTTCTTTATTGAGCTGTTCATACTGCTCAAACTGAATATCAGTGTATTCAAAGTTATAGTCCATATATTCCTTAATAAAGTTCTCAGCCGACATACTGCTTATAACCCCATTTACGCCTAAAATCATGGTAATTCCCATAAACAAGGACATAAACACAAGGGCAGCACGCTTTTTGTCACGGAATACATTATGAAATGCCATCACATGCAGCTTGCCACCATTGGTGGAATTTCTGCTTTTTGTTTTCTTCGGTGCAAAATTCTGAAACTTCAATGCTTCTATTGGCGAAATTTTTGCAGCCGCTTTTGCAGGAGCATTGCAGGCAATCCAAACGGTTACTGCTGAAAAGATTACGGACAAAATATAGATAGATGGATGGAAAAACACTTCGGCATCCATCATCGACTTGCCCTGTTCAAAACCCTCGTTCAACACAAATGGAACAATTCCAAAGGAAACAGCGGTGGCTAACAAAATACCAATCGGGATACCAATGCAAGCAAACTTAACTGCCTGATTTTTTACCAGTGATTTAATCTGTTTTTGCGTTGTTCCAAGCGTTTTCATCAAACCGTAAAAACGGGTATCATTTGAAATGGATATATACAAAACATTGTAAATAAGGAGATACCCGCTGCCAATAATAAAGAATACCAATAGGATTACCATTGCAATCACTGAACCGCTTGATGATTTCATGGAAACCGCACCGCCGAAAGATTGATTTTCGTTAAGCTCCACATCTTTTTGAATACGATAAAAATCATCAGGCATTTTATTCAACGACAAAGAAAGAACGCCGTCCTCTGCCATTGTATAGCCTGCATTTTTGCAATACGCTTCGGAAACAAAGCCCATTCCCGTGCCTGTATAGGAATGAAACCATCCGCTTAAAGTGAAATTTTTTTCCTGCTGACCGTTTTTATCATAATAGGACAGAGGGATTTCCATATTCAGCTTCGGCTCTTTCATTCCAAGCTGTGAAAGAGCATCCTTTGACAGCATAATTTCATTTTCATTTGAGGGATATTTCCCTTCTATATCTTTGATTGTTTCTTTATAGTGTTTATCCCATTCAGTAGTGTCGTAATACGAAAGTGCGATAGAAAGATCACGCCCCTCATCGTTCTTCTCGGCAACCGAGCCGACCATATACTGCGTACCGACGGTTTTAACATATTCCAAATTCTTAATCTGCTGTTCCTGCTTTTCTGTCGGCATCGCAAGGGAAGCATTAGCGGTCGTGCCTGCGGTACGCACCTGCATTAACTTCATATTTTCCATATAGTTAATGCCCAAACTAAACACGGTAGTAATCATAAATGTAGTGAGAACGATCGCAAACACCGCAAACAGGTTACGAATACGGTTTGCTTTCATCATTCCCTTTTCTACTCGCTTAACTGCTTTTTTATTTCGGTTAGCGTGCATATCTGACACCTCCCGAAACAACCTTGCCATCCTCAATGCGGATTGTGCGGTCTGCCATTTGAGCGATTTCCTCATTGTGCGTGATCATAATGGTGGTTTGGTGGAACTGACGGCTAATCGACTGCATCAGCAAAATAACATCCATACTTGTTTTTGAGTCCAAATTTCCAGTCGGCTCATCGGCAAGGATAATGGCAGGCTTTGTCGCAAGGGCACGGGCAATCGCAACCCTCTGCTGCTGACCACCTGAAAGATTATTCGGCATATTCTTAAGCTTTTGTTCCAAGCCAAGAGTATGGATAATCTCTTTTACAAATCTTGTATCGGTCTTGCCACCATCGATCTCAATAGGGTACACAATGTTCTCATACACATTAAGAACAGGAAGCAGATTATAATTCTGAAAAACAAAGCCAATGTTTCGACGCCTAAAAATCGTCAGTTCCTCGTCTTTCATTTTCAACAGTTCTTTTCCTCGGATAGTAACACTACCAGAAGTAGGACGGTCTAACCCACCAATCATGTTGAGTAGTGTAGATTTACCGCTGCCCGATGTACCGATAACAGCAACAAATTCGCCTTCCTCTACGGAAATGGATACCCCATCCAAAGCATGGACTTCGTTTTCTCCGCTTCCGTATATCTTTCGTAAATCTTTTGTTTCAAGTATTGCCATATTAAAACCTCCAAATTTCTGTTTTTATTTTGTAAATTCAGTATAGCAACCACTTCTTACAATCTCATTACAATCCAAACTAAAAAATAACAGCATTTCTTTTGTTCCTACCATGCACTTTTACGAATTGATTTCTTTTTTTAATGAAGCAATCCACTCCTCTATTGCCTCTGCCAATGTGTATTGTTGCCGTAAAACTGCCATACCCGTAACAGGAATATCTTCTTTACTCTTTTTCAAAGCAATATTTTCTTCCAGATATTTTTTCAATACCTCCATACTGCTCTCAATATTATCCAGACATTCTTGCTGTCTTTCTCTGGACATACTGTCCAGATTTACAATGACAGCATTAAAATCCAAAAAAATGTTTATCGGCTTACAGGATATTTCAAGCATCAATTTTTCAAACTGCTGTTTCCCTTTTTCAGTTAAAGAATACACTGATTTTTCTGGCATTTTACCCTCTTTTTCTATATGACTTGAAATATATCCTTTTTCCTCCAACTGGATAACCTTTTTATAAATAGACGGGGTACTAATTTTTACCCATTTTGAAATATTGCGGTACTCTACCAACTTTTGAAGGTCATACGCACTCAGAGGTTCTTTCTTTAACATTCCCAAAACAATTAAGTCAATGGTCGCCATATCAATTTCCTCCTTTACTCTCTTGACAACTACTATAAATTATAGTAGAATACCACTTGCGTTTCAACTCCTATAATTTATAGTAGTATATTTTATTCTATTTGTCAAGTGAAAGGAGAAAGAACACTATGGACAATCAAAACAGAAAATTGGAGTTATTGGGCAATGCTCCAATTCCAAAAGCCCTTTTAGCTATGGGTATTCCAACAATGATTGGTATGCTCATCAACGCCTTGTACAATCTTGTTGATGCCTATTTTGTAGGTGGCTTAGGCGAAAGTCAAATGGCTGCCATCTCGGTTGTGTATCCTCTCGGTCAAGTAGTCGTCGGCTTAGGATTACTTTTTGGCAATGGGGCAGCATCCTACATTTCTCGACTGTTAGGACAAAGAAATAAGGATCAGGCAAACAAAGTGGCAAGCACTGCACTATATAGCAGTCTTGTTGTCGGTGCAATTATGATTGTTTTATCAATCCTCTTTTTGAACCCCATTCTAAGACTTTTAGGTGCAACAGAAAGTGTCCTTCCTTATGCGGCTACCTATGCCGGTATTTACATTGTTTCTTGCATTTTCAATGTTTTTAATGTCACAATGAACAATATCGTGACAAGTGAAGGAGCAGCAAAAACTACAATGTGTGCCTTGTTGTTAGGTGCAGTCCTCAATATCGGGTTAGATCCATTATTTATATACACTTTTAATTTTGGTGTTGCAGGAGCTGCTATTGCCACAGCAATTTCTCAGGTAGTATCTACTCTTGTGTATCTGTTTTATATTTTCAGACAAAAAAGTGCTTTTCAGTTTAGAATAAAGGACTGTACCTTTTCTAAAGAAATTCTATCTGAAATTTTCAAAATTGGCGTTCCGACACTTGTATTTCAATTATTAACAAGTATTTCTATCTCTCTAATAAACAATGCCGCTGGTAATTACGGCGATTCAGCCATAGCGGGAATGGGCGTTGTTACCCGTCTTATATCTATGGGCAGCTTAACAGTATTTGGTTTTATCAAAGGTTTTCAACCGATTGCAGGTTACAGTTATGGGGCGAAAAAATTTGATCGTCTGCGTACTGCAATCAAAATTTCCATCTTATGGTCAACTATTTTTTGTGTGATCGTAGGTTTATTATTCAGTCTGTTTTCTACGACCATTGTTTCACAGTTTACAACTGGAAACACAGAAATGATTCACATTGGAGCTTCCTCTTTAAGAGTAAACGGTATTACATTTATGCTGTTTGGATACTACACGGTATATTCCTCTTTATTCCTTGCTCTTGGAAAAGGAAAAGAAGGGTTTATTCTTGGAGCTTGCCGACAAGGTATCTGCTTCATTCCCGTTATCTTAATTTTTCCATTTATATGGGGATTAAACGGTATTTTATATGCACAGCCGATTGCCGATGTTCTCTCTGCACTTATTACAGTATTTATGGCAATCCCTTTGCATAGAAGTTTAGCTGTTGCCGAACAGAAAATGAAGATAACAGCTTCTATCCCCTGTGACAGGCAATAAAATCAAGCATAAAAGTAGTAACAGAGCCGATGAACTGTGAAAGCTTTCTCAAGTTCATCGGCTCTGCGTCTGTGCGTCTGGCTCTTTGATGACGGTTACTTGTAAATTCTCGACTTCAATTAAAGTTTCCTGTCTACATTTCGGGCAGTAAAGAGGATAGTTTTTCAAAACTGTGTCTTCTCTGATTTTGTTTCGGGTTTTGTTCCCACAAAGAGGACATAAAATCCATTGGGAATTTATACTCAGCATATTATCCTCGCCTTATAAGGTCATGTAACCGATTATCTGTAACAAATTTCTTTTTTCTGGGGTCACCCTCTGCACGATAGATTACTAAGCTGTCTAAATCAAATATTGAACTCCAAACTGTTTCAAAATCTGGCTCATCATCATATTGGCACATAAACCCATAATCACCTTTTAAGAGATGTTCGGTAGTTTCAATGTATTCATCTTTTATGCGTTCCGAAGAAAAGCTGTCTAATACTGTCCTGTAACGCCTGTGCGAGTCATAATCATTTCCTTTTGCATCGTCATATGGTTTCATCTCATCAGATGTAAAACTATTAACAGTACAAACAATACTGCCATTTTCAAAAATTTCTGCCGCCCGAACTTTTTTGAGAATTGGCGTACATTCAACCACTACCATATTGCCTTTTTTATCTGCAAGTAAAATATTGCAGTTAGAAGATACTGGCAAGCCCATAAGAAGGGAAACCGCCTGTTCGGTATTATCTGCCTTTTCAAGCAAATATCTTACAATAAAGCAAGAATTGAAACCTGCTTTTATCTTTTCAAGGTCGGTCATTACAAAAGTCATTGCTACAGCAAATCCGTGTTCATTCACTCCTTCTTCGCCGTTAATGAAAGAGGAAGTAGTGATATTGAACCTGTTTCCATTTTTCGGTGCATAGATTTCACTTTTGCTTCCTTCACGCAGATAAGGTGGTAAGTCATTATTTCTACCGTATATTGTTCTGCCATTGCTTGAATATGCAAAAGCAGTACAGCCCCTAACCTCAACGGGGATGTTGTTCTCCAAGTTATACATACAGCAGCCCATACACAACATCCAAGAAATGAAGTGTAGATAATCTGTGCCAATGGCGTCACTTACGCCTCTTACTTCCTCACATATCTCTGGGAAAAACTTTCTTAAAATTTCTTCGCTTTGTTTCCCGTGTTCCAATTGAAAATTATCCAACTGGAGTGGAAAGGAAATATGAGCTTTTTGAAATATGTTTCCTCTTTTTACGCCCATCTGATAATGGTCGCCTTTTAATCTTAAATGATACATACTTAAATCTCCTTTGCTTTTTTGATTGCAATCCACACCTCGGAATGTCCTTTGGATGGCTGTCCTTTGCAGACTGGATATATTTCAACATCTGGAAGTCCTGCATATTCATAACCAGAAAACGGTAGAAATTCTGTCAAAAATCTGCGAAAAACACTCTGCACATCTTCCTTAAATACTCCGTCGTTTTCAAAAACAACCCACATACCCTCTGGTATCATGTATTCTACCATTCCCTCTGGCACGGGAATGTTGCTCGAAACAGCGATATAATAATATATATCCTCTGGATTATTATAAACGCTGACTCCTAAAATGCCGTCTGGATTTTTGTTTGATAGCTCTGCTAATTTGGAGATACTGCCATCCAATACTGCCTTTTTCCAGAACGCAGGAACATTCCGCATATTTTCCTCTGCATCTTCAACAAGAGGTATTCTAATTCCTATAATGCGAATACTTTTCTTTTCTTCAATGTGATATGCCATTGCACTGCCTCCCAAAACTATTATAGAAAATTGGATTGATGGATATGCACACAAGGTACATCCCATACTTTTTGCCGCTATAGGTGCTATCCCGTGTACGCTTTGAAAAGCACGGTTAAAGGATGTTGGAGATGAATACCCGTATTTGTGAGCAACATCGATAACCTTATTATCTGTTCTTTGTAACTCAAATGCAGCCTGTGTCATTTTACGGCGGCGTATGTACTCTGATAGTGACACTCCTGATACATAAGAAAAAATCCGTTGAAAATAATATGTTGAACAACAAGCTATATGAGCTGCTTCATCATAGGATATTTCCTTGTCTAAGTTTTCCTCTATGTAATCAATGGCTGCTCCAAGTCTTTTCAACCATTCCATTTACTTACCTCCTCATATATAAGCATACAAGAATACGAGCATATTTTCCTCGCTTTTCATGTCCGCTTTTGTAAACTTATCTATAGTTTATCCGAATAAAAAATTAGTTTCAAGTATGTCAAGCGTGCTTTAATCTCTTGTTACAAGAGATTAAACTTCCTATACCAAGAGATTTCACATCGTTTAACTGGAAGCCGCATCTCTGTAAAATATAAGAGTAAAATTTTCAGAGAATAGGTGGTGAGCTAATGGACGAAAGGAACAATAATTTTGACTTCGATTTTACTCCGATAGGACAGGCTATCAAAAAAGCCCGTGAAGCCAGAGGGATGACAAGGGAGCAACTATCTGGAATAATCGGCTATGCTCCCAGACATATTCAGTCTATCGAAAACGAGGGGCAGTATCCAAGTATCGAGCTATTTATCCAACTTATTACGATGTTCGATGTGTCGGTTGACGAGTACATATTCCCAGATAATGAGGTCAAGAAAAGTTCCGTCCGCAGACGCTTAGACGCACAGCTCGACAATTTAGACGATAAAGAACTGTCCGTTATAGAAGCAACTGTTATCGGACTATGTAAGGCAAAAGAGCCAGAGGAATAAACCTCTGGCTTTTCTTTTGCCCATTCTTAATAGGCAGGAACGCCGTAGCCATAGATGGAGCTGCTTCCAACCGTATATTGCTTTTGCCTGCAAGCGTCGCCAGAGTTACCCTCCACGGTGTAAACGACACCGTTTTCGCATTTCTCCACAATGCCTACATGGTCGGTTTCTCCGTCGCCTTCCCAATCAAAAAAGATAATATCGCCTGTCGACGGCTCATAGCTTCGGTCTTTCCATTGTCCGTTACCCTTAAACCAATTTGCACCGTCCACGCAGCCTGCGAATTTTGGGATAATCCCGCTTTCGATATAACTACACTGGTCGGCACACCACGATACGAAGCAGGCACACCATTCCACACGCCCATCAAAGCCATACCAACTCCAATAAGGCTGACCGCCCTCATTTCCGAGCTGTGTCAAAGCGACCTCCACAATCGCCTGGTTACCGCCGCTTGTGAACGCCCTCCCGTATGGATAATACAGCAGCACATGGGCGGGATATTGCGTGTCGCCATAGCTGTCCCAACCTAACCGTGCCGCCTGCATGGTGGAGAACTCTACCGCATTGGCATAGGAATAGCCGCCATAGTTGGTCTTAGCCCACGAGATATAGCC
>WHHJ01000048.1 GCA_014872655.1 Clostridia bacterium | reverse complement strand
GCTCTAAAGTCACATATAAATCACAGCCGCACAAACGCCATCCGCCGAGCCGTTTACAAGCTCGGTCAATAGCCGTAATTTCTGCATGCATCAACGCATTTTTTTTACTTTCGCGGCGATTATATCCACTGCTGATCAGCTTGCCGTTTTGCACAACAACCGCTCCGACTGGAACCTCTCCGATCGAAGCGGCTTTTTTAGCCCGAGCTAAAGCGTAACGCATAAACTTCTCTTCGTACATCGTTACATCTTCTCCGGCGCATCTACTTTTAATACCGTCAACACATTTTCAATAGTCTGCTTGACAGCACAAATCAGACAAACTCGGAATTGCATCAGCGCTTCATCCTCACATTTTACCCGGCACTCATTGTAAAAACTATGAAAAGCCGAAGCCAGCTCCACGGCATATTTCGTCATTCGAGACACATCATAATCCTGCGCAGAACGAATGATCTCTTCCGGGAAAGAAGCCAGAATTTTAATCAACGCCGACTCCTGTGCGTTTAAAGACTCTACCGCAATAGCAGACGCTTCCTCGGCATTGGCCGCAGATCGGCCAAGCATCTCTAAGATACTGCAAATACGAGCATGCGCATACTGTACATAGTAAACAGGATTCTGATTTGATTTTGAAACCGACAAATCCAAATCAAAATCAAAGTGAGAATTCGGTTCCCGCAAATTAAAGAAAAACCGTGCCGCATCCGTCGGAATTTCATCCAACAGCGTTTCCAGCGTAATCGCTTTACCCGAACGCTTGCTGGCCTTGATGACTTCCCCGTCACGGACCAAACGAACCATCTGCACAATGACCGCATCCAACTTGGACACATCCACCCCCAGCGCAGACAAAGCTGCTTTTAACCGAGGGACATATCCGTGATGATCGGCGCCCAACACATCGATTGCTTTATCAAAACCTCTAACCACCAATTTGTTGTAATGGTAAGCGATGTCCGGAACCACATAAGTGGGAACCCCGTTTGCGCGAACCAACACAAAATCTTTATCGCAGCCAAAATCGGTAGCCCGGAACCAGATAGCACCCTCAGACTCATAGGTATAGCCGCTTTCGACCAACCGTGCTACCGTTTTTTCTACTTCCCCGTTCTGGTGCAGCTGGCTCTCCATAAACCATTGATCGTACCGGATACGATATTTTTCCAAATCGTTTTTAATTTTTTCGACATTCAGCGGCAAGGCGTACGCAACCAATGCTTTCTGACGCTCTTCCTCACTGACTGACATGTACTGATCGCCATGCAAAGCGGCAAAATTTTTAGCATGCTGAATAATGTCTTCCCCGTGATAGGAATCCTCGGGCATTTCGATCCCGTCTTCATAAAGCTGACGATACCGAAGGCTCAAGCTAAGCCCAAATTTATAGATCTGATTACCGGCGTCATTCACATAAAACTCTCTGAACGCCTGATATCCGGCATAATCAAACACGCTGGCCAAACAATCTCCGCATGCACCGCCCCGTGCATTTCCGATATGCATCGGACCGGTCGGATTGGCCGATACAAACTCAACCAAAACACGCTGTCCCTGTCCGTAATTACTGCGCCCATAATCAGACCCTTCGGAAAGAATACCAGAAAGAACCGCCTTTGCATACGCTGGGCTGATTCTGAAATTAATAAACGCACCAGCAACCGTCACGTCGGAAAGCCATTCATGCTTTGCCAAATGCTCTAAAATAATCTGCGCAATTTTTTGCGGCGGCATCCGGAAAACCTTAGCCCCCATCATAGCAGCGTTTGTTGCATAATCTCCAAAAGAAGCATCTTTCGGAACCTCAACCGTAAAAGAATACGGATCAGCCTGTGGCAACGCCCCGTCTGCAATCGCCTGCTGAATCGCCTGCTGGACATTTTCTTCAATACATTTTTTAACTTCTGCAAAAAAATTCATTTTTTTACTCCTTATTCACAATATCCTGCCCGTATCGTCACACGATGATCCGTAATCGGCTGACGAGCCTTTTTTAATGTATAAAAAACCGTAAGTTCCACATTACAGGAATCGATTTTCCACTTTACATCACCCACGCACAAAAGTTGCCGGTGCGCGGCGTCATCAAACAATAAAGCAGAAGAATATGGAACCAATAAAAGCTGATCTTTCTTTTGATGCGAGATCAAATCAATCCAAGATATTTGAACCGTCCCATCTGCACCGATGGATAAACAGACTTGCTGCAATGCGCCGGAGGCAGCATCCGGAACTTCAAAACACACTTTAGCGCCATCTTCTTCGGTTCGAATACAAGCCGGTGCGCTGATCGAAACCGTTTGTTTTTCATCCCGAAAAAAACAAATATCCACCGTCCCAGCCTTCGTCATGAAAAATCAAGTGCCAAAGAAATCAGTTTTTCGACCAGTTGTTCTGATTCAAGCCCGCTGTTTTCAAACAGTTTTGGATACATACTGATCGCCGTAAAGCCCGGCATGGTATTGATCTCATTCAAATATACCATTCTTGTTTTTCGATCTATCATAAAATCAACCCGAGCAAGACCTTTGCAGTCACAAGCACGATACGCCTTTTCAGCCAACTTTTTGATCACAGGCTCTTCCGGAACTCCAGACGGAATCTGTAATTTTGAATCTTCACTGACATATTTTGCCTCAAAATCATAAAACTCATTAGAAGGCTGAATCAGTCCTGTAGTGGAAGTAACAACTTCGTCATTGCCTAAAACGGCGATCTCTACTTCTAAAATATCTTCTAATCCCTGCTCAATCACGACTCGCCGATCCACTTCGAAAGCAATCTTTAATGCCTCGGGCACCTGCTGGGCATCATCACACCGTGTAATCCCGATAGAAGATCCGGCATTGGCCGGTTTCACAAAAACAGGATACGATAAGGACTGTTCGATCCGAGAAAGAATCGAATCTACACCGTCAGTACATTCTGCTTTTTCAACCATAATCCACGGAACCTGCTCAATTGCCGCCTCTTTCAGCAACACTTTGGTAATCGCCTTATCCATACATACGGCCGAACCCAATACCCTGCAGCCCACATACGGAACACGCATGATTTCCAATAAACCCTGTATCGTTCCGTCTTCGCCGTTTTTCCCGTGCAAAACAGGAAACACCACATCCGGCACAAATGTCTGCCCATCATAGGTAAACGCTTTTTGATTTAAATCTACACCAACTGCTATATTATCCGGATTGTTTACCCACTCGCCGTTGGCAATTTGCTCCGGAGTTGCAGAGGTATAAAACCAGTCACCCTGTTGTGTAATTCCAATCTTAAAAACTTGATGTTTCGTTAAATTTTTCAATATAAAAGAAGCGGAAAGACATGAAATATCATGTTCTGTCGACTTCCCGCCAAAGAGTACCGCGGTCTTCATTCCAGCCAATCCCTTTCCTATCGTTTTTGTCCGATAACCACTCTTGGAATCTGATGATAATCGTTTCGGACAACAAGATTTGTAAAATGATTGTTTTTACATATTTCAACAACCTGCTGGGCTTGATCATACCCAACCTCAAACAATAAAAATCCGCCCGGCTTTAAACTTTGAATATACTTGGCGGCAATTCTTCGATAAAAATCCAATCCGTCTTTTCCGCCATACAAGGCACTTTCCGGTTCCTTTTTTACTTCTTTGGACAACTGCTGCATATCCGAAAAAGAAATATACGGAGGGTTGGAAACAACAATATCCAAATCTTGAAAGTTTTCATCTGAAAACACATCGTGCTTTACGATGGTAAATCGATCCTCACAATATAATTCGGCATTTTTCTGGCACACCGCAAGTGCTTGTTCCGAAAAATCGGCAAAAGTAATTTGAGCCGTTGAACACTGCTGGGCAATGGCGGCTCCGATACAGCCGCTCCCACAACACAAGTCCAAAACATGGCAATATCCGCGCCCGGCCATCACGTCCAACGCGGATTCCACCAAACATTCCGTATCAAACCGCGGAATCAGAACATGTTCATCCACGAACAATTCTAACCCGTAAAACGATGCAGAGTGCGTTATGTATTGTACCGGCTCCCCGGAAATTCTACGCGCGACCAAAGAATCTAAGGCTGACAGCGAAACCGCTGCAACTTCCAAAAGGTCTTTTTTTTCAGCCTTGCACATCAAACGCTTTTTTAATAATTCTTCCCGGTCAATCCCGCAAATAAAATGAATCAATTCGCAAAGTTCGCCCTCGGCATTTTCGATATGATGCTGCTCCAACAAAGCAACGTATTCAACGTATTTCATGAAGCTTTATAGGCCGCCTGCGCGTCCCATTCTCCGGTTTTCGGATCCGTCAGCGCGGTTTTCAGGGCTGCAATAGCAACTTCAATTTCATCATCTGCCGGTTCGCGCGTTGTAATCTTTTGAAAAGCCCGTCCCGGAGCCGTCATCAACCGCGTAAACCAGTTATCATATCTGCCAGCCAAGCGCAATACTTCAAAACTGATGCCGGCAATAATCGGCAAGAACAATAATTTGATGAACGTAAACAAAATATTGTTCATTCCTTCAAACCAAGGAATACAGGACACCAGCGAGTAAAACAAAATACTGATAACCAAAACAATCAACAAAAAGTTCGTTCCGCAGCGAGGATGAATGCGAGATTGTTTTTTCACATTTTCTACCGTCAGTTCCTCGCGATTTTCAAAGCAGAAAATCGTTTTATGCTCTGCCCCGTGATATTCAAACATCCGTCGGATATCTTTCATAAAAGAAATCGACACAATATATCCTAACGCAATCAAAATGCGAATAATTCCCATAATCAAAGAAGAAACTACTTTAGGAAACGACGTTCCAAACGCCAGCTCCAACAACCAAGAAAAGAACAGCGGCAATGCAATAAAAAGACCAACAGCAAAAAGAGTTCCGATCAAAACCGCAACAACAATCGTCACTGTACTTTCTTTCTTAGATACTTCCTCTTCGTCAAATCCGGAAATCTCCGCCGACCGCATCAGCGATTTATACCCAACCACTAAACTTTCCACAAACGAAACAACACCGCGAATAAAGGGAGCCCGACAAATTGCATACTTATTCCGCAACCGACTCATCTTCATATCCTCGGTAACAATTTCGCCCTTGGTATTTCGCACGGCAAGAACACTGCGAAATGGAGAATTCATCAAAATCCCCTCCATCACAGCCTGCCCGCCGACATTTGCATACTTCTTCTTCGACATAATAGGCTTACCGAAACTTCCTTTCTATTCCGCCGAAATCATATAGTAATAAACAGGCTGACCGCCGTTAATCACCATAATCTCTTTGTCTTCGCCCAATTCCTCTTTCATGATTTCTGCCGCAGACTGCGCTTCCTGTTCGTCAATATCTTCACCGTAAAACAAAGTAATACAGCTGTAATCTTTGATATCGGAACAAAGTGCACGCAGGCAGTCTTCTTTTGAGTCCTTGATGTACTTGACGCTGTTTTCTACCAATCCCAGAATCTGTCCTTCTTTGATTTGAGCATTCTCAAAAACAGAATCCCGTGCAGCAAACGTCATTTTTTCCGTCCGGACGTTTTTCATCGCTGCTTTCATCGCCGCAACATTATCCGCTTCGTTGGCATCTGGATCAAAAGTAAGCAATGCGCTGATCCCCTGCGGGACAGAAACGGATTTTAACACAACAACTTTTTTATCCGAAACCAATTCCACAGCCTGTTTTGCTGCCATATAAATATTTTTATTATTTGGAAAAACAAAAACAATCTCACTGGGTGTTTGATTGACGGCATGGACAATGTCATCCGTACTCGGATTCATCGTCCGTCCGCCCTTTACAATGCTGTCTACCCCTAAATCGCGGAAAACTTCTTCAATCCCGTCTCCGGCACAAACACTGACAAAACCGTATTTCTTTTCCGGTGCACGCTTTTCATCTACTTTTTCCGTCTTTGGCGCAGCCGCCTCCGAAACCAGCGAAGTGTGCTGTGCTTTCATGTTCTCTATTTTTACTTTTGCAAGAGTTCCGTACCGCAAACATTCGCTGAGTACCTTACCCGGATCATTCGTATGCACATGAAATTTAATAAATTCCGGATCATCGATAAAGACGCCGCTGTCTCCGGCATTCATGATATAATCGCGAAATTCTTCCACTTTCTGATCCGTTACGCTGCCATCTGTTAATTTATCGATGATACACTCCGTACAATAGGCAAACTGAATATCTTCCGTATCAAAATGAGAAAAGGCGGAATTTTCTTCTGTTGTATCAGCGGCAACAGCTTCAACAATCCCGTTTCCGCGTAAAACAGAAAGCATTCCTTCTAAAATAACGGTAAAGCCTTTTCCTCCCGCATCCACAACGTTGGCTTGCTTCAAAACCGGCAATAATTCCGGCGTATTTGCCAATGCCTGTTGCGCCGTCTCATAAAGTTCTTCGAACAACGCCGGCATTTCGATCTCCGTTTGAGCCAGTTCCAACGCACGGTCGGAAGCCAGACGCATTACCGTTAAAACGGTTCCTTCCGTCGGATGTTTTACCGCCTTGTAGGCAGCCTCCACCCCTCCGCGGAACGCCCGGGCTACCGTCAGCACATCGGCAGACGTCTTCCCTTTAAACTCCTTGGACATTCCCCGGAAAAACAAGGACAAAATAACACCTGAGTTCCCGCGTCCACCGCGCAGCAACGCACCGGCAACCTTTTCGGAACACTCTGACAACGTTCCCTCAAAACCCAGAATCGCCTTTTTTCCTGCCTGCATCGTCAAACTCATGTTGATCCCGGTATCCCCGTCGGGCACCGGAAAAACATTCAGGCTATTCACTTCTTCTTTCTTATTATCTATTGCGTTCGCAGCCGAAATGACCATGTCGCGATACAACAACCCACTAATCATATTCCTCTTCCAACTTTCTCATTCTCATTATTTTGTGCTGATAGCATCCACGTACACATTCACGCACTTAACCGTAAAGTTAACTGCCTGCTCGACACTGTAAGTGACTTTGTGCACAATGCTTTCAGTAATGGCCGGAATATTAATCCCATATGTCACCATAATATGAAGATCAATCATAATTTCATTGTTTGTACATTCCACATGGATTCCCTTATCGTGGCTGTCTTTTCTAAACAATCCCAAAAAACCTTCTGTAACATTTTTTGCCGTCATTCCGGCAACGCCGAAACATTCGTTTGCGGCATTTGAAACAATGCTGACAAGCACCGAATCGTCAATCACCACAAACCCCTCTTTATTTTCAGTTAACAACATATCAAAACCCCCGTTTCGGTGAAATCTTTTTGTAACAGAAAAATGGAATAAACTATCACAATACATTTTACACCATTTTTGACATTTATACAAGCCCCCTTTCCGAATTTTTTATATTTTTTTCGGTTTTCCGGCTCTAAAAAGACCGAAACAGGTTCAGGAAAAGCGTTCGGGCTCTGAAGAAACCCGAACGCTTTGATTATGAAAAGTACAGCATGGCTAAAATGGCTAACATTAAATAGTTATCTTCGCACCCATCTTCCATCGCTAACAATAGAATCAGCGCAATCAGTAAAATGTCATCTTCTTCAAACTTAGACAATGAAAATCGGTTCAGTAGTCCGGAAAGCCCGCCGGACAGATTGGAACCTCGATGGTTTCCAGCAAAAGCCCCCGAACAAGACCTACTGCTTCGTCGCATCGTCCCAGCATATCCAGGAGGTATACGCTGGGGACGACCACAACCATTCCCACATTGTTCCCTTTGCACATATACAAATTCATTTGAGGGCGACATATACTCGCCTCCTTTATTTCAAATAAGAAATCATACGAATAATCTGGATCGCCCGGATCGCGGATTCTACCTTGCCGGCTCTCGACTGACTTAAGTACGGTTCAATCGCATGCAATAAAGAGATGTTTTTGTCATTATGATTGACTGCCGACATCACATTTCGAATACGATCAAAATCCAACGGCATATCTTGCTGTGACCGATGATGTTCCTCCGACGGATGAGAATACCCCATTGCGGGAACCGATTCCGCTTCAGAATCCGAAGAACTCGGCGCAGAAAAAGAAGACGCTATCTGTTTAATGACATCCGCTGATTGCGGATTTTCGAGAAGCTGAGACAATTTTGAAAACATGTCATTGTCATTCATAATCATTTTCCTCCCAGAATGCGCTTCAAACTTTCTGCAGCCTTCGGCGAACTTAAAATTTTCTTTAATAAAACCGGATCGTTCATAATCGCTGCGGCAGACTCCAAGTCTTTTCCGCTCAGTTTAGACGTAATGTTTTTAACCGCATTCTCATCCTGCAAAAAGCGTTCAATTTTTTTACAGTCTTCTGCCCCAAAGACCTGACGCGCCGTGTTCATCACGTTTTGAACAGACTGGTTATTGATTTTTTTGTTCATATCACCCATATAATCCCCTCCGAAAATAAATATTTCAATTCTACACAGTTATTATATGCGTAAAAAGAATATTTGACTTTTAAACCCGTTTATGGTATAGTAAAAAAAATAAAAAACAAGGAAATAGACATGAAATATTTAGTTTTTTCAGACTCGCACGGAACAACAGACGACATGCTGAGAATCATGCAGACACAACCGCATGATGCGGTGATTCACCTTGGCGATATCAATGCCGATGTATACAAATTGCGCAGAATGTGTTTTCAAGAAACCATATGCGCCGTGATCGGAAATAATGACTGGTTTTGCGACGATATCCCCAAACAAATCATCCTCCCTTGCAGAGGAAAAAAGATTTTTTTATGCCACGGGCATATTTACCGCGTAAAAGCCGGTACAGACCTTCTTGCGGCCGAGGCCAAAAAAAACGAATGCGATGCCGCGCTGTTTGGGCATACACATTCGCCTTGTATCAAAATGGAACAAAATTTACTGTTATTAAATCCGGGGTCTATTACGTATTCCGGAACATATGCCCTGCTTGAAATCAACGGGGCTGGTATTCAAGCCGCCATTTACGACAAGCGGTCAGGAGAACAGATTTTGTAAGGCACGTACAATCCAAAAATCAAATTGGATTTCATCCTCTGCGGGCGTTTGCGCCAACCGGAAGGTCTCGGGCACTTTTTCCAGGTTGACTTCAGGTTCCTGCGCCGCGCCGCTCAGACAAACTGCGGGGAAAAGGACACACCACCAATTTTGTCCCTCGCCGCTGCCGATTTCAATGATTAAAGAATCATATTCTCCGGCCGGCAAATAAAAGCCATCGTATTCCCGGTAATCAAAATATTCGCGATCGATTCGGAGCTGAACGGCATAATCATACCCGTGGTTCCGAATCACTTTTTGTGCCTGTTTTTGAATCTCTTCCAAATGTTCTTGGACAAAAGAAATAGCTTGCTGTTTAGAAGTAAAATCCTGCGTGTAAGGGGTTATATAGTCCAAAACGGCGTCCCGGACACAGAGTTTCAATCGCTGATCTGCCTCGGCGTCACTGTTTGCTCGAATATGGAGTCGAAAGAACTGTTCCTGTAAAGCAGTCTGATCCTCAGCGGGATAGGTTGCCTGTGATAACAAGGATAACGGAATCAGCAGCATGGAAAGACAAAGCGCTGCGATCATGATTATTTTTACTGTTTTCATATTGGTTCACCTGCTGTTTTTGTATTGTGACAGCATTATTTCCCTGAAATTCTACTTTTATACAAAAATCTCCATATCCCTTACAAATATAAAGGACGAGTGTTTGCATCCCATCACTCGTCCTTATCTGTTATTGTCGGATCTTTGGACAATCGAATCCCCAAATCATTACCCACAACAGTTCCGTACGACACCGAATCCATCCCGAATCGTTTTCGAACCTCATCCATCGCTTTTTCTACTTTTTCCTGCTTTTCGGCATCAACACTCGCCTCTTTTTCGAACAAAGACAACTGAATCGGAACATTTTCTGCCATCAGCCCGCTGCAAGTAACGCCCAACAACCGGATCGGCTTATTCGCCGGCCAAGATGCACGAATGATTTGCAGTGCAACGGTAGAAATTTCTTTGGCAAGAAAGGTCGGAGCCGAAAGCGTCTTCTGCCGGGTAATCGTTTTAAAATTAGGGTCGCGAATCGTGACCTGTACGGTTCCGGCCTTTAAAGCATGCCTCCGAAGCCGTGCCGCGACGCTGTCTGACAAGGCAATCACGCCTGCGCGAATTTCTTCTGCCTTACATAAATCACGGCGAAACGTCATACTGTTACCGATCGATTTGACCTCGCGTTCCTCATCCACATGCGCAACCGGCCGATCATCGTTGCCGTTTGCATAGGCGTGCAGTGTTTTTCCCTGCTTGCCCAAATAGGCAACCAACATCTCCTCCGAAGCTTTTGCCAAATCTCCAATCGTTTTAATGCCCAACTTGGATAACGTTTTTTGAGAACTCTCTCCAACAGAAATGAGTTCCGAAACATTCAGTCCAAATAAAATCGACCGATAATTTTCCCGATCGATCACCGTTGTAGCATCCGGTTTTTTATAATCACTGCCCATTTTGGCGAAGATTTTGTTAAACGAAACGCCGACAGAGATCGTCACGCCGATTTCTTCCCGTACACGCTTTCGCAATTGGTCTGCAATTTCCTGCCCGGAACCGAATAACTTCGTACTGCCCGTTACATCCAGCCAGGACTCATCAATACTGCACGGTTCAACATAATCCGTATAATCGCGATAAATCTGATTGATCTTTTCGGAAAAGCGCAAATACTCCCCATGATGCGGGGGAACAATAACCAGCTGCGGACATTTCTTTTTAGCCTGCCAGATCGTCTCCGCCGTTTTGACCCCGAATTTTTTGGCTTTTTCATTTTTGGCCAAAATGATTCCGTGACGATTATCTTCGCTGCCGCCGACTGCCATCGGCACCTGTTTTAATTCTGGCCGAAAAAAACATTCGACCGACGCAAAAAAATTATTACAATCACAATGAAGAATAATCCGATCTGTGTTAGATTTCTCCATGTACAGACGCCTCCAATAATTGTATAAAAACCCTCTGAAAGGACTGATTCTGCGACGACGTTCTTTTCTGGGGCCCTTTCGTCCGAATCCCGGCCATTCGCGCTTTTTTAGAAAGATACCTGCTAAAGAGCAAACCGTCGATATTTTCGTTCTGATAAATCCGACCGTCTTGGTTGATCACCTGCGCGCCTCGAGCCAGACACATCGCGGCAAGACCGTAATCCTGCGTAATAACCACATCGCCTTTTTGAACATCATTGGCCACCGCATAGTCGGCGCTGTCGGAACCTTTAGACACCGTTACCACCGCAGCATCATACTGGTCTAAACGATGACAGGTATCACAATATAACACACACTCCACACCGTATTGACGACAAAGTTTTACGGCGATTGCCACGACCGGACAGGCGTCCGCATCAATCAGACACCTCATTTGCTACACCTTCTAACGCCAAACGAAACCACACAGCTGAAGATAAAAACCACCAAATTCATTAAAATAACGCTTGCACCCACCGGGGTTGAAAACCAATAAGACATGCCAAACCCCAAAACAAAGCAAAATACAGACAATACGGCAGAACTGATCACCACGCTTCGGTAGTGCCGAAACAGCCGCATCGAAGACAAAGCCGGGAAAATAATTAAACCAGAAATCAAAAGCGTCCCCATCAGCCTCATCCCAACCACAATCGTTATCGCTGTCAAGACGGAAAGCAAAACATTATATCGCTTTACCCGAACACCGCTTGCCGTAGCAGAATTCTCATCAAAAGTCACTGAAAACAAGCGGTTATATAACAAAACAAATAAACACAATACCACAACGGATAAAACAATGCTTAAAATCATATCCTGCTGCGTTGTCGAAAGAATACTGCCAAACATATAACTGTCAATATCCGCACTGCTTCCTTTGGCCAAACTGATCACCACAAGACCAATAGCAATCGACCCGCTGGAAAGCATTGCAATCGCCGCGTCCGCTTTTATTCTTCCGTTTTGACTGATATGCAGCAAAAAGAACGCCGCAAGAATCATAACCGGGACGGCAACATATAAAGGGGCCAAATTCAAAACCAAAGCAAAACTGATCGCACCAAAGCCGACATGAGACAACCCGTCGCCAATCATCGAAAAGCGCTTTAAAACTAAACTAACCCCAAGTAAAGCCGCACATAAGGCAACTAAAATCCCCACGATCAGCGCTCTCAATAAAAAAGGCTGAGATAATAAATTCGTTAACAAAGCCATACTTTCACCTTTTCACCAAAAATAGGCGTCCGACATCACTGCACCGATACTGCTCTGTTTTTCCAAAAAACAAAACCCGACGATTTAAATGCAAAATTTTATTGGCATATTGAACGGCCGTCTGCACATCGTGCGAAACCATCACAACCGTAATCTTTTCTTCTCGATTAAGCTGTTCAATAATGTGATACATCTCTTCCGTCACCAACGGGTCCAGACCGGTTACCGGCTGTCAATATCCGCACTGCTTCCTTTGGCCAAACTGATCACCACAAGACCAATAGCAATCGACCCGCTGGAAAGCATTGCAATCGCCGCGTCCGCTTTTATTCTTCCGTTTTGACTGATATGCAGCAAAAAGAACGCCGCAAGAATCATAACCGGGACGGCAACATATAAAGGGGCCAAATTCAAAACCAAAGCAAAACTGATCGCACCAAAGCCGACATGAGACAACCCGTCGCCAATCATCGAAAAGCGCTTTAAAACTAAACTAACCCCAAGTAAAGCCGCACATAAGGCAACTAAAATCCCCACGATCAGCGCTCTCAATAAAAAAGGCTGAGATAATAAATTCGTTAACAAAGCCATACTTTCACCTTTTCACCAAAAATAGGCGTCCGACATCACTGCACCGATACTGCTCTGTTTTTCCAAAAAACAAAACCCGACGATTTAAATGCAAAATTTTATTGGCATATTGAACGGCCGTCTGCACATCGTGCGAAACCATCACAACCGTAATCTTTTCTTCTCGATTAAGCTGTTCAATAATGTGATACATCTCTTCCGTCACCAACGGGTCCAGACCGGTTACCGGCTCGTCCAAGAACAAAATTTGTTTGGCACTGCACAGCGCCCGGGCCAATAATACCCGCTGCTGTTGCCCACCGGATAATTCCCGATATGACTTCTTTTTCAAATCCAAAATACCTAAACGCTGCATGTTTTGATCGGCTACATTTTTTTCTTTTTTTCCAAAAAACGGTCTTCTCCCAAGTCCCGGCAAACAACCCGACAGGACCACTTCTCCCACAGAAGCAGGAAAATCTTTTTGAATTCCAGCCTGCTGTGGTAAATATCCCATCTGTTTTCGGGATACCTTTTCGCCATAAATAAATTCGCCTTTTTTAGGCTGCAAAATCCCTGCAAGGCCTTTTAGCAGCGTACTTTTCCCGGTTCCGTTTTCTCCGACGATGCAAAGATAATCGCCGGCCTCCACCTCAAAAGAAATATCGTCCAATGCCGTCAGTCCATCATAAGTCATCGTTACATGCCGTACCGAAATCTCGCTCATTGCCACAACCCCTGTTTTAAATTTTCAATATTCTGTTTCATTAAATCCAAATAGGTAACGCCATCTTCAAACTCCTGTTTGGATACATTATGACAAGAATGCAGCAACAGGATCTGGCATCCGGTTTCTTCCGCAAGCGTTTGTGCAATCTTCGGATCAGACAATTCCTCATAATACACCACCGGAATCTGGTCGGCTTTTATTTTTTCCACTAAATCTGAAAGTCCTTTTGCACTAGGCTCACTTTCCGTCGTGCAGGAATCAAATGCAGAATAACAAGTCAATCCATACTCTTTCACAAAGTAATGCATGGCAAAACGACTGCCAAAAATGATTTCGGTTCGAACCCCGCCGCTGACAACTTCCCGAAAAGATTGATCCAACTGTTTCAACTGATCCTGATAATCTGCCGCATTGGTTGTATAATAGGAGGCATTCTGAGAATCGACTTCACATAAAGCAGACAAAATCGTATCGGTCATTTGCACCGCATTTAACGGACTGGTCCATATATGCGGATCATAGTCGTGATCAGAGTCCTCTTCCTGATCCAGCGTAATGCCGGCAGAGACATCGACCACTTTCACATCGCTTTCTGCCAAAGCACTAATAACCTGCTCGGCCCAAGGTTCCATATATTTGCCGGTATAAAGAAATAAGTCTGCATCCGAAATTTTTAAAATATCGGATGCGGACGGGTCGTAAGAATGACTATCTGCACCCGGTAAAAGCAACATGCTGACATCCGCTTTTTCACCGGCAATCTGCCGCGCAAAATCGTATTGCGGAAAAAGAGTTGCAACGATTTGCAACTTGTCCGAACTTTTTTGTGGGGATTCAGCTCCACATCCCGTAAGTAACAGCAACAAACATCCACTTAATAACCATGCTAAAATTCTTCTCATTCTTTAATCGCTCCCTCGCACTGATCGCAAATTCCGTAAAAAACCGTTTTAGAATGGTCGATTCGGAAATGATGCTCTTTTTGTACATGATCCGATATATCGCATAATTCCCGGCAGTCCAGATGCAGTAATCTCCCGCACCGAACACACTTTAGATGAAAATGTTGCTGACAATCTTTTTCGTTTTCAACATACTGATAACATGCCGCTTGATTGGGATCAATCAAATACTTTCGTACAATCCCCTGCTGCATTAAATTTTCTAATTGCCGATACACGGTTGTTTTTCCGATCGAGCATCCCTGCTGATGCAGGCGGAAAAACAGTTCATCCACCGTAAAATGAGAATCATCCAATTGCTTAATCGCATCTAAAAGTTCTTCTTTTTGCCGCGTGCTATAAGTTTTCTCTCTCAAAATACGCACCCCAAATTGAAAATGAATTTCATATTCATATTTTACACCAGAATGAAAAAAAAATCAAGTCTTTACATTAAAAAACAATATAAAATGAATTCTTTTCAAACAGATAATTGGCAGAATCTTTTTAATGCTTTTGTATGAAAACAAAGAGTCCTTTCAAACAATGACAAAATATTAGATTCCATACCCACAGCGCAAAAGGATCAGTCGCTACTGTTCTAAACAACTTCTTCAATGTTTTTATTGCATATATCCTTGTTCTAATAAAATTTTGTATGCTTTCATCACCCCTTTTATAAAAAGTCATAAAGATCTTTTCTCGTTCATTCTTAAAGTACTTTCCTTGCTAAGTCACTTTTCATGTAATTTTTACAGCAAGTAGAAAAAACAGATTCTTTCCATGTTTTTTTATCTTTGTACATTTTGTATATTTTTTTTGATTTCCACAATTTTGCATAAAAGTCTCATCTGTGATATTCAAAAAAAAATATTCAGTTTGTTGATAAG
>WHHJ01000047.1 GCA_014872655.1 Clostridia bacterium | reverse complement strand
ATATCACGGAGGTGTCGGCAGGGCAAATAAGAACGCCTGATATTGTAGTCATTGACGTATCTTTTGTTTCATTAAAAAAGATTCTGCCTGCTGTGCGAAAATTGGTCGGAACATCGTGTCAAGTGGTGGCGCTGATAAAACCGCAGTTTGAAGTGGGCCCTGGTCGGCTGAAGAATGGTATTGTACGGGATAAAAAACAACATCTATCTGTGATTCGGGATTTGTTGTTGTTTGCATCCGATTATTTTTATATCAATGGACTATGTGCGTCTCCCGTGCGAGGCGGCGATGGGAATATCGAATTTTTGTTATATTTGAGCACAGAAAATCGGCATTTTGTGCCGGATATCGTTGCTGTGGTGGAGCAGGCGCATCAAAAAGATAAGGGAGAATGAAGATCTGTGAATGTTGCCATTGTTTGTAATGAACAAAAGGATCGTGATTACGAAGTTACGGAAAAACTGATCCGCAAACTGGATGAATTAAAAATGGGAATTTGTACAGATGTTGCGGCATTGCATACTTTTTGTTCTTCGGTGGACGTTTGTTCGACAGAAGAAGCATTTGAACGTGCAGATGTAATTTTAACTGTCGGGGGAGACGGTACGATTCTAAAAGCGGCGCAGTTGGCCTCGGCGTTAGACAAGCCGATTCTCGGAATCAATATGGGACGGGTCGGATTCATGGCGGAGATCGAACCGCATGAATTAGGGTTGTTAGACCGATTGCTTTCGGGGGATTATATTATCGAGCAGCGGATGATGCTTCAGGTTTATATTGAACGAGATGGCGAAGCTTGCTATCGAGTGGATGCCTTGAATGATGCTGTGATTTCTCACGGAGCCATTTCCCGTATGATTGATATTACTATTTATAATAAAAATGAGTTTATCACGGAGTATTGTGCGGATGGAGTAATCTTTTCAACGCCTACCGGCTCTACAGCCTATTCTGTTGCGGCGGGAGGTCCGGTTGTTGATCCGTTGTTAAAAACGATTTTATCAACGCCGATCTGCGCGTATTCATTGACGACAAAACCGATTTTATTCCATTCTTCTGCCGATTTAACGGTTCGGCTCAACAATGTCGGTGCGGTTCCTTATTTAACGGTAGACGGAAGCGTCAACCATAAATTGCAGGAGACCGATGTGATACATATCAAAAAATCCGAGCGCACTACAAAGTTAATTAAATTTAAAGATGTTTCATTTTATGATATATTGGCAAAAAAACTAAAGTGATTTGGCGGGAGTATCTGTATGAAAGTAAAAAATAAACGTCATGCAAAGATATTAGAACTTGTCCGAGATAATGATATTGAAACTCAGGACGAACTAACATTATATCTGAATGCGGCAGGGTTCAAAACAACCCAGGCCACTGTTTCGCGCGATATTAAAGAATTGCATTTGGTTAAAGTTTTGACCAAGGATAATGTGTATAAGTATGAACCGCGCGAAAAAGCGTCCGGAGCTACGCACGCAATCAATTTGAAATCTCGCGGGATTATGAAAGATAGTATTATCAGTGTACATCCCGCCAGCAGTCTGGTTATTGTAAAATGTTATGCGGGTATGGCGCAAGGAGCTTGTGCGGCTATTGATTCATTAAATAAAGGAAGCATTGTCGGGTCTATTGCCGGAGACGATACAATCTTTTTGGCAACGGATTCGGACGTTATTGCAAAAGAATTGGCCGATGAAATCCATACGATTTTACAACAATAAAGAAAGGGATATGCAATGCTAACACAGCTTCATATCGAAAATATTGCGGTTATTGAGCGTGTAGATATTGATTTTGATCAGGGGTTTTGCGCTTTGACCGGAGAAACCGGAGCCGGGAAGTCTATCATCATCGATAGCATCAACTTATTGTTAGGCGGTCGGGCTAATAAGGATTTGATTCGAAGTGGGTGCGCAAAAGCGTATGTAAGCGCCTGTTTCTTTTCGGACGATCCTGGTTATTATCAGCAGCTTTCTGAGCAGTTTGGGTTTGAATTAGAAGAAGACGGCCAGTTATTGATCCAGCGGGAGATTACGGTAGATGGGAAAAGTTCTGCTAGAATCAATGGGCGTCCTGTTTCGGTCACGGTTTTAAAAAATATTGGCAAAGAACTGATCCATATTCATGGACAGCATGACAATCAAGCGTTGTTAAACGCATCGTCTCACATTAAATATTTAGATGCCTTTGCTCATAATGAAGCTGTTTTACAAGAGTATCGAGAATGTTATCGACATTGTGTGGCATTGGAAAAACAAATTCGGATGCTGGATGTTGACGAAAGGGAACGATCCGCGCGGATTGACTTACTCACGTATCAGGTTGCAGAGATTGAACAGGCAGAATTAAGCGAAGGAGAAGAAGAACAGCTCCGACAGCGGAAAAAGATCTTAGCCAATGCAGAAAAAATAACGGAAAATTTAGGCGCGCTACATCAGTTACTGCAAACTTCCGAGGGTAGTGCTTATGATATTTTAGCTCGTGCAGATCGTTTCTTTGCGGAATTATCAGAATGTTCAGCTGAGTTTGAAAGTTTGTATCATCAGTTTGTTGATGCGTACGAAAATTTAAAAGATGTGACAGAAGAAATTGCCGACAAGTATGATCGGTTTGAATACGATGATCGGGAATTGGATGAAATCGAAGAGCGGTTGGATTTAATCCGTTCTTTAAAACGAAAATACGGCGATACCTTTGAACAAATTCAGACATATTTGCAGCAGGCACAAAAAGAGTTGAATTCGATTCAGCATGCGGACGAGCAGATTCAAGCTTTAGTTAAAGAGCAAGATGCCGCATTGGAACAATTGCAACAAAAAGCCGACAGGCTGACTCGTTCTCGGCAAGAAGCGGCTGAGATTTTACAGAAAAAGATCGTAGACAACTTGGCTTTTTTAGAAATGCCGAATGTCCGATTCCATGTTTCGATTCGCTCATGCGATCCGAAAAATGATGGTGTGGATCAAGTAGAATTTTTGTTGAGTCCAAACCTTGGAGAGGCGTTAAAACCGTTATCTGAAATTGCTTCCGGTGGAGAATTGTCTCGTATTATGTTGAGTATTCAAAATGTTTTGGCAGATACGGATCATACTGAGACATTGATTTTTGATGAGATCGATACGGGAGTCAGCGGAAGAGCTGCTCAGAAGATCGGCATCAAACTAGGTCAGATGGCGCAAGTGTGTCAAGTCATTACAATTACACATTTGGCGCAAATCGCTTGTTACGCAGATCGGCATTACCTGATTCGAAAAAATCATGATGAACACCGAACATATACTGAGGTTGTTTTATTAAATCATGCCCAGCGCATTCAGGAATTAGCGCGGATTTTGGGTGGGATACATATTACGCCTTCCGTGTTGTCGGCTGCAGAAGAAATGTTAAAACAGAAAACAGAATAAAAAAGGGAAGCGATAAGGCTTCCTTTTTTTATTTCATGTTTTCTGGTGAAAAACAAGAAAACGGGATTGTAAATGTTTGAATTCCTGTATAATACGGAGCGATGGTATACAGTGGATAATAAATTACAAATCCTTTTGGGGTTATATAAAAATTATTTTCATTAAAATATTTTCGAACCAGACTTGAAACTCCGTCAAAATAGTCGTCTTTATTTTCTGAATATTCAATCTGTCGGATAATCTCTTTTATAAAATAATCAGCATATCGAAACTGAGGAACGAAAAAATTTTTTAATTTTAATATTTTAGGCGTACATGCATCCCAAGTTTGAGAAAACCTTTGTGTATAAGGATGTGCTCCGCCTGTATAAACAGATTGATCTTCATATAGACTGATTAAATTCTGTGATAAAAATGTAGGCTGAAAGGTGTGATAAAAGGTGTGAAAATTAAATTCGTATCCATTGCTTTTACTTTTTCTAAAATGAGTAACAGCTGCCAGGTAAAGTTTTGTTCTGGCATATGTATTTAGATTTTTGGCACGATGAAGATAGTATGAATTGAGAACATGTTCACTTTTTTGAGAAAGTTTTCCTGAAAAACAAGGGTAATCAATTCGAATTTCAAGAACTGGTTTAACCCGATAGTATAATAAAGACTCAATTCGTTGTGTTTTTGCCTCGATATTCATGGTAACTGCCTCCTTCTACATTATTATATGTGATGCAGTAAGGTTTGTTGTTAAAAATTTTTATAAATATGTAAAAAGTCTGGCCAAAACAGCGGTAAATTATGAAAAAACTGTTGACAAATAAACGATTTAACTGTATAATGATTTGTATAGTAATTCCATTTATGACCATTCTTTTTGCCGGCCTTTTCATTGGCCGAGCAGTAGACGGTTTATTTATTTTTATTCATAACTAGGGAGGAAACACTATGAAATTAGTAAACAAAGTTGTTGGAACAGTTCTTGCTTGTACAATGGCTGTTTCATTGCTTGCAGCATGTGGCTCAGACACTGCAGGGACGAACGGAAAAGAGTTGATTATCGGGGCAAGTGGTCCTTTGACGGGTAATACTGCTTCTTACGGACAAGCTGTACAAAAGGGTGCGCAGCTTGCTGTAGATGAGATTAATGCTGCAGGAGGCGTCAATGGAATTACATTGAAGTTGGATTTCAAGATGACGAGAATAATGCACAGAAGGCAAACAATGCGTATAACATTGTGAAAGATAATGGCGCAAAAGTATTTATGGGAACTGTTACAAGCGGTCCTTGCGTTTCTGTTGTTGAATTGGCACAAGAAGATAACATGTTTATGATTACACCGTCCGGTACGGCTGTGGATTGTATCAAATATGATAATGCGTTCCGCGTTTGCTTTAATGACCCGATGCAGGGAACAGCATCTGCTGAATATATTGCAACCAAACAGTTGGGGTCAAAGATCGGCATCATTTATGATAGTTCGGACGTCTATTCTTCCGGTATTTTCCAGGCGTTTAAAGCTGAGGCCGCAAATCGTGGGCTGGAAATTGTAAGCGAACAGGCGTTTACAAGCAGCAATAATACAGACTTCTCAGTTGCATTACAGAAGATTAAAGAAAGCAATGCGGATCTGGTCTTCTTGCCGATTTATTATAAAGAAGCCTCTTCTATATTACAACAGGCAAGAGATGCCGGCCTTTCTGTTAAGTGGTTTGGTTGTGATGGACTTGACGGCGTTATCGGTCAATTACAAGATGATGCAGCATTGGCTGAAGGTGTTATGTTGTTAACGCCGTATGCTGCAGACTCTAAAGAAGAAAAATCTGCTAAATTTACACAGGCATACAAAGATAAGTACAATGATGAAACACCGATTCAATTTGCTGCAGACGCATATGATGCAATCTATGCAATTAAAGCTGCAATTGAGAAGGCCGGTATTGAAGATGTTTCGATGAGCATCTCTGATTTGTGTGATCAATTAAAAGTAGCGATGACTGAAATCACATTGGAAGGTGTAACAGGAACAATTACCTGGAGCGCAGACGGAGAGCCGTCTAAAGAGCCGAAAGGTATGGTTATTCAAAACGGCGGATACACTGCAATGGATTAAGCTCATCCTATCGAATGATAAAAGGGAGCGGGTTTTGTAATACCCGCTCCGCTGTTTCATTGGAATCTTTTTGTAATATCATGCATCGGAATTTTATCGGGAGAAAAGAAATATGAGTTTTTTATCTACTTTGATAAGCGGAATCAGCCTTGGTAGTATGTATGCGCTCATTGCATTAGGTTATACGATGGTTTATGGAATTGCCAAAATGCTGAATTTTGCGCATGGTGAAGTGATTATGATCGGCGGCATTGCAACGTATGAAATTCTTGCGGTTATGGGAATGAATGCTTATGTGGCTATTGCTGTAGCGGTTGTTGTTTGTACGGTTTTAGGGGTTGTTGTTGAAAAAATCGCCTATAAACCTTTACGAAAAGCAGGATCACTTGCCGTACTGATTACGGCGATTGGTGTCAGTTACTTTCTACAAAATATTGCATTGCTTACATTTGGTTCTGCATATAAATCTTATACGATTCAGGAACTGAAATTCTCTTGGGATATCACTCCTGATTTTTCAATACAGGGAACAACGATTATCAATATCGTGCTGACCGTTGTGATTATGGTAGCGTTAACATTGTTTATTCGTTTTACGAAAACAGGACGTTCTATGCTGGCTGTTTCGGAAGACCGTGACGCGGCTCAGTTAATGGGAATTAACGTCAATGGTGTTATTTCGGTTACTTTTGCAATCGGATCAGCATTGGCTGGCGTTGCCGGATTTCTATTTTTAGGGACTTATGGGCAAATTGGTGCTTATTCTGGAACGATGCCCGGAATTAAAGCTTTTACTGCGGCAGTTTTTGGCGGAATTGGGTCGATTCCCGGAGCGATGCTGGGTGGAATCGTCTTGGGCATTATTGAGCAATTTAGCAAATCGATATTATCAGAGTTTCAATTGTCCAGTTTTTCGGATGCGGTTGTTTTTATTGTGTTGATTGCCGTATTGCTGATTAAACCGACCGGCATTTTGGGCAAAAAAGTAACAGAAAAAGTATAAGGAGGAACAGGTATGGAAAATAAAAAAATTCATATGCGGGCCTCCACTCGTAAAAAAATTCTGATTCTTTCCGGTATGTTGATTGCTTTTATTATTTTGGAAGTTTTGTTGAATATTCCGGGGGCTATCAGCAGCCAAGTTAAAGGATTGTTGGTTCCGATTTGTTATAATATTATTCTGGCGGTTTCGTTGAATTTGACTGTGGGCATTTTAGGCGACTTGTCGTTAGGACATGCAGGGTTTATGTGTGTCGGTGCTTTTGTTGGTGCCTTTTTGTCAAAATATATTGGGATTGTTGCACCAGATATGCCGGAAGCACTGTCTTTGTTGATTGCCTTTTTATTTGCTGGACTTTTTGCTGCTCTGTTCGGCGTGTTGGTTGGTATTCCGGTGTTGAGATTGCATGGAGACTATTTGGCCATTGTAACATTGGCTTTTGGAGAAATTATTTGGAATGTTTTCCAGTCTGTCAGTGTTGCGCGTGATTCTAACGGGTTGCATTTTAGTTTGGGAACGGGATCGATTTCCGGATTGCAGGCTGATGCAGAAACCATTGTTAACGGCGCACAGGGAATTTCAGGGTTTGGTAGAATTAGTGGAAATTCTGTTGGCTTCGCTATTGCATTTGGACTTGCATTTGTTTCAGTTTGGTTGGTATTGAATTTGATTCATTCCAGAACAGGCCGGGCGGTGAAGGCGATTCGAGATAATCGTATTGCTGCTGAAAGTGTTGGAATTAATATTAAAAAATACAAGTTGCTTATTATTGTGGTTTCTGCCTTTTTTGCAGGAATTGCTGGTGTATTGTATTCACATTCGACGGGGTTATTTCAAGCGACTCAAAGCGACTATGGTTATATTATGAGTATCAATATTTTGGTATTTGTTGTTTTGGGTGGCATGAGTTCAACATTAGGTTCGATGATTGCGGCGATTGTATTGACAATTTTGCCTGAAATGCTGAGATTCTTAAAAGATTACAGATTACTGATCTATGCAGTTGTATTGATAGGAATGATGTTATTCCGTTCTAATCCAACGTTAAAGAATTTTACAGACTCTATTAAAATGAAGATCAAATCACTATTTACCAAGAAGAAGGGGAGTGCGGAAAATGGATGAGACTAAAATGGTAAATGTTCCCTCCGATTCGATAATCCCCGAGCGCGATGCAGGAAAGTCTCCGATTCTGGACGTCAGACGTCTTGGAATCGATTTTGGTGGACTTACGGCCGTTGACGATTTCAGTATTACGGTAGGCCGCACTGAGATTTGTGGTTTGATTGGGCCGAACGGAGCGGGCAAAACAACCGTATTTAATTTGTTGACAAATGTCTATCAACCTACGCGCGGAACAATTCTTTTAAACGGAAAAAGTACGCAGGGAAAGAGTACTTATCAGGTCAATCGACTCGGTATTGCAAGAACATTCCAAAATATTCGACTCTTTTCAAAAATGTCGGTTATCGATAATGTTAAGGTTGGATTACACAATCAAATGCGGGACGGTTTTTGGAGTTCATTGTTGAGATTTCCTTCTTATTTTAAAGAAGAGCGACGCGCAAATGAAAAAGCTCTTGAGCTTCTGCATGTATTTAATATGGAAGATTTGGCCTATGCACAGGCCGGAAGTTTACCTTATGGTGCGCAGCGTCGATTGGAAATTGTTCGTGCGTTGGCGACAAATCCGGGGATTATTCTCTTAGATGAGCCGGCTGCCGGAATGAATCCGTCGGAAACCGCGGAACTTATGGAGAATATTCGTAAAATCCGAGATCAATTTCAGATTGCTGTGATGTTGATTGAGCATGATATGAATCTTGTCATGGGTGTTTGTGAGGGCATTTGCGTTTTGAATTATGGACGAATTATTGCAAAAGGTACTCCGGCAGAAATCAAATCGAATCCTGTTGTCATAGAGGCGTATCTTGGCAAGAAGGAGGATGAGTAAATGCTTCAAGTAAACGATATCAATGTGTATTACGGTAAGATTCATGCAATTAAAGGCGTTTCTTTTGAGGTGAATGAGGGAGAGATCGTTTCACTGATCGGTGCAAATGGTGCAGGAAAATCTACTACACTAAAAACAGTTTCCGGATTGCTTCGTTCTAAGACTGGAGATATCCGATTTATGGATGAAAGCATTTTTAAAACAGATGCTTATAAATTAGTATCAAAGGGAATTGCACATGTTCCGGAAGGACGCCGCATCTTTTTGAATTTGTCCACTATGGATAATTTGAAGTTGGGGGCATATACGCAGCGAAAAATCAGCACGGATGACCTGGATCGAGTCTTTTCTTATTTTCCGCGATTAAAGGAACGGCAAAATCAAGTTGCTGGGACGCTTTCAGGCGGTGAACAGCAAATGCTTGCGATGGGGCGGGCTTTAATGAGTCATCCAAAGTTGTTGATGCTGGACGAACCGTCTATGGGGTTGGCTCCTATTCTGGTAAAACAAATTTTTGATATCATCCGTGAATTGCATAAAGCGGGAACCACAATTTTGTTGGTAGAACAGAATGCAGAGATGGCGCTCAAAATTTCTGATCGTGCCTATGTGTTGGAATCCGGCATGATTAAAGTTTCCGGAACGGGCAAAGAGTTGGCTGAGAGTGAAGATATCAAAAAAGCTTACCTGGGCGGATAAAAATAAACAAATTTGCCTGCTCGATGAAAGAGCAGGCAAATTTGTTTTTATATTGGTTTTGTCCGACTGAGAAAACGCATGTTTTGGGGTGTGTTTGCCGTAGCGTACTGTTCTTGTGGAGCTAGTAAAATATATGTTCATGTAAATGAGCATAAAATGAGTTAAGATCCTTTTTCTTATAGAAAAAGGATCTTAACGTTGTTTTTTTGTTTTTTCAGGTTTGATATTTGCCCACAAAATAATAGCAATTTGAATGGGGATGCCGACCAAAAATACCATCCAGGTATTGTATTGTAGTAATTGAATGTAGATGCTGGACAGCAGGCTCCAAATAAAAACGGAAGCAATCCAAAAACTTCCTTTTCGTGTTCCCCATCGACTATTAAAAGCAAGCACAATCAGCGCGGAAACGGGAACCGCCCAAACATATACACTCCAGGCCGTGTATAAGGTGTTTAATTCTACATAAACAAAAATGATTGTTGCAATAATCCATACAATGGAAACCCAGAGCGCAACGATAATAATTTTGTTTTGAATCTGAGGCTGTTTCAAATATTTTTCTTTGTTCTTTTCTGCGTGCTCATCTAATAGATAATCTACCGTCACACCAAAGATGTCTGCGATTTGTTTTAATACGCAGATATCCGGTAAAGATTCACCTCTTTCCCACTTTGAAACAGCTTTATCAGAATAGTTTAATTTCTGTGCTAAATCAGATTGGGTTATTCCGTTCAACTTTCGTAAATTCGCAATATTGTTTGCAATGGTAACTTTTAATTCATTCATGTGTGTATTTTACACCTTAATTTTGTGTTTGTCAATAGATGATTCTAATATCTACTCTTAGTAGAATATATTTCTACTTATTTTTCTACGAGTAAACAAATAGTAGGTTGCGGTTTATTTGTTAAAGTGATATACTAAAATAAAGTGGAAGGCTATTGAGTAGGTATGGGGTATGAAAAATGAAAAAAAAGAAAAAAATCGTTTATCGTGACGAGTTAAACGACGATTTTGCAAACACGAATATTCATGCAGAGAAAATAGGGGATTCCTATCGGTATATTTCCAAAAATCCTTTATGGATATTGGGCGAATATTTTTTATATTATATTATTTGCCCGCCTATTTTATACTTTTGGCCTAAATTTCGATGTGGTCTTCGAGTTGAAGGAAAAGAAAAATTAAAAAAAATAAAGGGTGGTTACTTTTTATTTTGCAATCATACACAGATGGTTTTAGATGCTTTTCATCCAGTATTGCTTTCGTTGCCCAAAAGAACATATATTATTACCGGTCCGGAAGCGGTATCGGTAAAAGGTATTCGGAAGTTGGTAAAGATGTTGGGTAGCATCCCAGTCGCCTCTACTGTAAAAGGATTGCGAAATATGGACGCGGCTGTCAGACAGCGTGTGGAGTCCGGAAAAGTTATTACAATTTATCCCGAAGCACATATTTGGCCGTATTATACAAAGGTTCGGCCGTTTATGGCAGGTTCTTTTCGGTTTGCAGTGAAAAGTCAAAAGCCTTGTTTTTCTGCTACAACAACATATCGAGAAAGAAAGATTCTCTTTTATAAATGTAAGCGTCCAGGGATTACGATTTATTTAGACGGCCCGTTTTATCCCGATGCGGCCTTGTCGCAAAAGAAAGCTGAACAACAACTGCGAGACAAAGTGTATTTTAGCATGATAAAAAATTCAAATCAATATGTTCAAAAAGAATATATTGAATATGTAAAAGATGAATCCAGTGATTATGTTGTCAATGATGCATAGTAAAAAAGACCTAGTCAATTTTGCTTGACCGGGTCTTTTTTCTTGCATTTTTATTGGGGCTATGATATAATGATAACACTTGTTTTATATTGTAGTTGTTTGCGGCAGGAGGGTGCTGACGATGCACGAAAATTTAAGCGGAAAAACAGAAAAAAGTTTCTGTGTCCCTCAATATTTTGCATGGGTTAACCATGGGAATGACGGGTCAACAGAAGAACAGACGTTAAAAAATTTAGAGTTTTTCGGATGGCTGAAAAAAGAATACGGAATGCAGATTGAAATCTATGCATTGGACGCGGGAAATTTTGATTCACCGATGAATTGTTACTATGATCCTGATCATCCTATGGCAAAAAAGAATTTTCCCAATGGGTTCTCTACTATTGCAGCAAAGGCTGCAGAATTAGATATTCAACTGGGTATGTGGTGCGGCCCGGACGGCTTTGGCGATACGGATGAAAGTGCGCAAAAAAGATTTGAGCAGGTCGTTGCTTTATGTCGAGATTCTCGAGTTGCCTTGTTGAAGTTTGATTTGGTGTGCGGAGAATTGCGTCCGGAAAAACAGAAAATATTCGAACAGATGGTAGCCGAGTGCCGGAAATATTGTCCGGAATTGATTGTTTTGAATCATCGTTTGGATTTGGGAGAAGCGCAAAAATATGCGACGACTTTTTTGTGGGAAGGCCAAGAGACTTATATTGATGTGCTGATGACCAATAACGCAACAGCGCCTCATCATCGTCAAGGGGCCTTGGTACGCGGACTAGTTCCGGGATTGCAGCGATTAACAGAAGATCATGGTGTGTGTTTGTCTTCTTGTCTTGATTTTTTTGAAGATGAACTGGTTCTTCAAGCATTTAATCGTGCTTTGATATTGTCTCCTGAGATTTATGGAACTCCCGCATTTTTGCGTGATGATGAATTTGCACGATTGGCTCGAATTTTTGTTCTTAGCAAGAAATTTCAGCAATTATTAACGCAGGGGATGGAACTGCCTGCAAAATATGGTGCTTATGCGGTCAGCCGCGGAAATGAAAACGCGCGTATTGTTACTTTCCGAAATAATTCTTGGCAGACGATCACGTTGAATGTAAAATTGGATGAAGAGATCGGATTGCAACAGGCAGACGCGCAAAAAGAACTGCTTTTTGTCCGTTATCACCCAACTCAGCGCGTGATAGGAAGGTTCTCGTACAGGCAGGAGGTTTCTGTAGAGGTTGAGCCGTTCCGTACTTACATGGCTTATATCGGTTATGATGCACCGGATGATATTTTGTTGACCGGTTGTGATTATGAGGTCATTCGAGATATTCCGGGACGACCGGTAGAAATCAACTTGGTTCGCGCAGAGACTGTTGAAGTTGTAAATAATCGGTCTTTCCAATCCGCTTCTTTAGATGGGAAGCCTGTATCGTTGTCGGATATATCCGTCCATGTGGATGCCTACCTGTATCCGCCTAAAAAACTGGGGACGTTAGATCCGTCGGATTGTCCTGAAAATTTGGAAGAATTGTATGAAGCAACGTGTTTTGGTATCAGCAATGATTCTTTGGAGCGGCAGGCAGTGTCTCGGTCTGGGGCTACGAAGTTTCAGGCGGTTCAAGCAGTTCGTGACGCGTTTTTTGATCAACTCGCTTATCAAATTCGCGGATGTGACAGTGCGGCAATGTTTGATGAAAATCCGAATACTTTTTTTGATAGTGTATCTCGGATGTCACCTACTCGAATCTGCGGCGGATGTCTACGTGTAGATTTAAAGCAGGTATATCAAGCAGACACAATGGAAATTGAAT
The DNA here is from genome assembly GCA_014872655.1 of Clostridia bacterium. Taxonomy (GTDB): domain Bacteria; phylum Bacillota; class Clostridia; order Oscillospirales; family UBA644; genus UBA644. Next base: position 2,726 of record WHHJ01000047.1, on the reverse strand, counting down.
ATTTCAATGTGGAGGAAGAAACTGATTTTATCAAGAAGAATGAACTGCCAAAACAAGGCGATTTTTCTTGTGATTTAAAAAATTGGGTCCCGTTTCAGCTGGATAAGAGCGAAGAAGTTGAAAAGACGGAAGCGCCCTTCCCATATCAGACTGTGGAACGTGTCGGGTATTTCCCCGGCGGCAGGATGCGGGCAAGTTATGTACTTCATGGGTCTGTTCGGTATATTCGTTTGCCGAGGCCGATGGACCGGATTTATGCGATACGTTTTTATCAAAATGGACAGTTGATACATATAGAAAATCCGACTGCAAACAATCTGATGGCTCCTTATGCTGAAAAAGAGCCTCGTGCAGTCTTGTCTAAAAAAGTCCGTCTGCCTCAATTGAAAAAGGGTAGTTATCTCAGCTTAGCCTGCAATGGAGAACATGGGGTGGAAGGTGTATATTGTGTTGGAACATGTCAAGATCAGATCCTGATATGTCCGGACCGATCGGTGTCTTATCCGGTTCAGCACTGGAACCACTGGGTTGCCCAATCCGGCTCGAATTATACTTATTATATGCCGTTAGATGAATCGTTGAGCGGACAAGAGATTACATTGTATGCGATGATTTGTAAAGACGGTCAGGACCGTTTTTCTACAGATGTATATCTTTGTGGCCCCAATGACGATAAACACGGTGCGACTTTGATATTACAATAACTAATAAATCCCACCTGAGTTACAGGTGGGATTTATTTAAAAAAAGAACAGGTTTAAAAAATTGGAAAAACAAGTCTATCCCAATTCCGATTATAGAAACAATGATTCCGATGACGCAAAGGATATATGCCGCTTTGATGCACTTTTGTATGCCAGGATCGTTATTGCATTCTTTTTTCTTTAGAGGGAAGATGATAGCAAATCCGGCAATCGCAACAATAATTGCAAAATAGGGATAGATAGGAATAATGCCGAGTAAGATTGATATACATCCGCAGAGAATGGATATGAGGGATTGCTTTTTAACGTTCATTTTAAACCTCTATTGCATATTTAATAAGACCATATTGTATAAAATGGTACATAAAATCATCGCGATAATGTTAATCCAAAATGCAACACTTGTCACGGTCGCCAGCGTTGCCTTAGAGTCAGAAAGAACCGGCTTAGGATCGAGTGGAGCATGATCGCCGAGAACGGCAACTTGTCGAACTTCATTTTTTTGTTTTATAATGTATATGATCAATGAGATACATCCGCCGACAAAAAAGAAACAAGTTAAAAACAGATCAAACAGGCTATAGATCTCTGCGCCCCAAGTGCCATAAACCACTTGACAGATAATGCTGATTAAATTGTTGGCAAAATGCAAAATTATCGGCAACAAAATCGAATTGTATCGAATACAGAAATAGCCTAAAAGCAAGCCGATTAAAATTGCCACAGGGATTTGTTGAATGGTGCAGTGCATAAATCCAAATAAAACGGCAGAAACGATAACGGCAATCTTTTTATTCAAAGGTTTTAGAGATCCCAGAACAATGCCGCGATACATTCCTTCCTCACACAAAGCAGGAAGAACTGCGACGGCTAAAATATACAGTAAAATTTCTGTTGGACCTTGGGGCGCGACCATACCTTGGTCGTACGATGCAATCCATGATCCATTCGGGTCGATCAGGCCTTCTACAAATGCGGCTGCTGTAGAAACTGCAATCGAAGCTGCAAGAAAGATGAAAATAGCCAGGATCACATCAGCAGCTTTTAGTTTATGTACCGGAAAAACTTGTTGAGGTTTTACTCGAAGTAACGCCATTGACGAGGCTATAACGATAACGGCTAACAGAATTGGGAAGATAAATTGCGGAAGAAAAAAATCAGAAATAAACGGACTAAGAGATCCGTTAAATGCTTTTGTTAAGTAAAGGGATAGCAGCGACGCAATGATTTGAACCGGAAAGGTAAAAAGTAATAATGCTGCTGTAATATTTAAGTTCTTTCTGAATGTTTTTATTGCAGATATGGACCCTGGCACAAACATCCCTCCGTCTGATAAAATGTTTCTTAATACAATCTATTAGCATTATAGCATAGAAATTATATAAATACAAGAAAAACTCTTGACTTTTTCTTAAAAACGGGTATAATAAAATTACTGTTACATGAGGAGATATAGGAAAAAATGAAGCTAAAAACATATTTAAAGTTACTTATCCCATTTGGTATCATCGCTGTGGCTCTGCGTATGATAGAACTGGTTTTTGGCGTAGAGGCTTCAACAGGATTTTATGTTTCGGATAGTGTCTGGCCTACCATATTTAATGTGTATTGTGTACTGGTCTGCGTATTTTTTATTGTCATGTTCTTTTTTATGCCAAAAGAGAAAAAGCCTCAATATCGTAGGTATTATCACATAAATAAAAGCGAAAAAATCATTTTGATGATTGCTTCGGTTTTGATTTTAGCCGCCGCTGTAGAAGAATTTATTTTGATATTTATTCAATCTGCGAGTTCCGCTGGAACGGTTCAGTCTGCGGGGATTTTAGATTATTTAAATATTATTTTTGCTGTATTGGTTGTTCTCTTTTCAGTGTTGTATGCAACAGCTCCGCAAATGGTTGTGAAAAATACATTTTTTAGCGGATTTTCCGTTGTTTTTGCTGTTTACTATTTAATTAAAATGTTTGGTATTTTTACAGATTCCGCTTCTATTTTATCTCATGCGTACGGAACCTATTCCAT
>WHHJ01000046.1 GCA_014872655.1 Clostridia bacterium | reverse complement strand
ACCAACTTCCAAGCTCCGTAGGTATCAAAGCCCTTACAAGAAAAAATATCGACGATGTTTAATCCTAATTTTTCTAATTGTTCTTGAAATTTTTTGCCGTATCTTTTCATCCCGCTTCCGCTGGTATAAACTAAAAAGATATGGTTTAATTCTTTGGCATGTTGATGGATAAAATGAACGATATTTTTATGAAATTGCCCCTGATAAATACCAGAAGCAAAACCTACCAAGTCATATGCAGATAAATCGATACAGCTTATTTCATTGATTTTATAAAGGTCTACCCCTTTTACATTTTTTACCAGGGTTTCGGTGTTGTTATGATGGATAGAAGAATATATTATGGCTATTTTTTTCATAAATACCTCGCGTTTGAAATCACTCAGATTAAGATTTTTTATACAATAGTATGCACAGGGAGCCGCACGAATAAATTTTTTTACGGGCAGCAGTCCTGTTTTTTTTGTTAAGGAGTTCGGAGAAGACTTGATCTTTATTGACGACTGCGTCTACACGCTAGCCGCATAGCGCTGTATTTGCCACTGTATGACTGCGTAGCACATTCTTCTGCCAAAGAGTTGATTACAGATTTATAAAAAAGAAAAAAATAACGCTGAACCCAATACAAAGGGGTACAGCGTTATCCTGGTACGCCTGATGCGATTCGAACGCACGACCTTCAGAGTCGGAGTCTGACACTCTATCCAGCTGAGCTACAGGCGCATATGGGTCGGAATGGAAAATCTGTCGGGCAAAAACCGGAAAACGCGGTAAAACCGGAAAATCGGTAAAACCGGAACCCGGTTTTTCTGTCGAAAGGCTCCCAAAGTGGACCACCTTTATATTATACCGAAAGAGCCGGGGTTTGTCAATGCATATTTTCTTTTTTTGTAAAAAAGTTTAAAAAACCGAACTGCATTGCCAGTGCGCAGAGTTTTAAGGATAGAAGTTTGTATCGGCTCAGATTTTTCCGACAATATGGTTGACACAGGTGGTTTTTGTTTAGACGGGCGGCTTAATATGTTACGTTGTGCTGTTGCGTTGCGGGGGGCGTATTTGGTGCGGTACGGGCTTTTGTTTGGGGACCCGGACGTTGAGGCGGAGCCTGTTGTGTTGAGAGGGCCGGAAGTCAAGGGCGGAACCGGTTGTTTTTGAAAGGCCCGGATGTTGAGAGCGGAACCAGTTGTTTTTGAAAGGCCCGGATGTTGAGAGCGGAACCAGTTGTTTTGGCGGGACCAATCATCGCATTTTACCGCAACGATCATGATCCGGCATGAGACTTTTTTGAATAAAAAACCGGCCGCTTTTCAGCGGCCGGAAAAGTTTTATTATTCGGGAACGACGTTGTACCAGTCTCCGTCTTGAACCACCTTATAGCCTTCTGCTACAAAGTTGGTGTGAGCACCCTCAGAATTGCAGTCTGAAGGATCAAACTGATAGAAAGATCCGCCGGTAACAATGATATCTGCCGTTCCTGCTCTGTAATCTGCATCCCGTACGTTTAAGGTCCATGCCGGAGTCTGGCATTGGAACGTTCCTCCGGAAATATAGATTTTAGCATTGCCGGAAGCATAAATCAAATCGTAGTGTGTGTCGTCGCCGGCGCCTACGTTGGTGTAATGACCGTTTTCAATATTGACGGTTCCGTTACCGTCGGCCCAGATTGCCATACTCCAATCATTGTCGCCCAGACCGTTTACGGTTCCTTCGCCGCTGATCGTCAGCGTGCCGGCACGGACATTAAAGATTCCGTAGCCGCCTGTATCGGTCAGATCCCCGATTTGTTTGTTGTTCAGATCCACAGTCGTTTCTACATCGGCTTTGGATAAGGTGAAAACGCCCTGAATATCAGAACCCAAAACAACCGTTCCGCTTTCTTTTAATGCGGTGTTCAAGTCTGCTGCGGAAGTTACCGGATAGTCTGCGTTTTTGTCGTAATTAATGTTACCGAATCCGTCAGCTTCTTTGGTTTGCTGGGTTGCTACAATAGATACGTCTGCAGTAAAACTGTCGCCCATGTATTCGCTGCCGGCTGTTTCATACATGCCGTAAACCAATATAAAGCGTACGGTTGCGCCAGTGTCCAGAGGCAGTTCTAAATTCTCGGCAAAGGTTGCCAAGGTGTTCATCGGACGTTGGGTAAATTGGCCGATCGTATTTCCGTCTTCTCCGATTTGGATAAAGTCAAACCATAGCGCATTGGTTAGATCTCCCGAAGTGGTAAAGTTTAACTTTAGTTTTGCGGCCAGCGTGCCGTCGTTGGTGACTTGCAGCAATTTAGCCGAAGAAGCGCCCGGCTCCCACATCGGTTCGCTGATGATGGGGGTGGGATCTGTTTTCAGATCCTGCGGGGTAGCTGTAAACGTAAACTCTTGGTCACCGTTAACGCCCGGGATCGTACAGGTTTGTCCGCCGGTGCCCAGTTTGTACGCATACGCATTGATCAGCAGGCTGCCTGCCTGAATGGAATTGCCTTTGTTGGTGACACTGTCCGTAAACCAGGCAAAGGTGGTTCCAACCAGCAGTGCGGCGCAGACTAACAGTGAAAGTCCGCTTGCCAACAAAGATTTTTTGGTTTTGTTCATCAGAACATCCTCCTCCGTTTTATAGATAATGAAATAATATAAAACATGCAAAACAGACCGATATTTTTTTATCGGCCCCAAAAGGTTATAACACAAAGTTGTCAATCAAATAGGTACAGATCCGAAGAAATGTGAATCTGAGCCGTGCCCTGTATTTTGCCGGGCTTGTCCCTTTCTTTTGGGTCACTCAACTCGTGAAATTTTTAACAAATGGACAAAAAATGTTAAAGATTTGTTCCAAATCTATTCTAACATATTTTTCAGAGATTTACAAGAGGTTTTTAAAAATAAATAGCTATATTTACTTAAAAATCTTGTAAAGTGGGCTTCAAAAATCGACATTTTTCTATCTTTGGTTGAGCAACAGTCCACTTTCGGCGTTGAGATGAAAAAAAATTTTTATGAGAATGATTGCCATAGGCAAAGAATACTGGCCTGCATGAAGCCGTTTCGGGTTGTGCATGACAGCGTTCTTTTGCCGAGATCCGGTAAACAAGTGCGCGTTTGGTGCAGGTGTGCGCTTATTCGTCCCTGTGGCCATTTTGTTGCAAACAGGTAAACGCATGCGTTTGTACAGAGGTGGACTTTCGCACTGTTGGCGGAGCTTTGTTTTACGTCCGCAGATCAATCTCCGTCCGATCCTGCAAAACAGCGGTGCAGACGGGGCTGATGTTTTCAATCATTGCAGTAAATGACAGGAATGTTTTTGTTGTAATCATTCTGTGGCGCGGCGTTCTATCGTCAGAAGTCCGCGGAATGTACGCATCCGTGCAGGACGGCGCCTTAGCCTAGGCGGGAAACTGCTATTTTTATGCCAGAAGATCAAAACCCCCGGTCGTGCTCGTAAAACAGAGGTACTGCCGGGGGATGATGTTTGCAATCATTGCAATAGACTGAAAGATCTTTCTTTTTAATAGGAACCCTATGGGACAGCAAAAACGGGCCAGGGGAGGTGTAATGGTTTGTTTTTATTCTGCAATGGACAAACGGCCCCCTTTTATTTTCAATCATTATTCTGTCTGGATAGCGCAAACCCGGCGGCTCGGCTGCGCGGATGACCCTGATACATAACGGCTGCGCGCATGCCCCTTTTTTTACAACGGATAAACGGCTGCCTGTTGCCTTAGGATAGAACACACAAGCCTCATCCTACGGCTGCCGAACGAGGATGATCCTGCTTTCTTTTACCAGACAACGCCTTTGACGTCGTAGGGGGGATTATCCCTGTTTGCGCGGGGGACAGATCTGTTGCAGCCACCGCATTTTTTCTTCGGCCGCGGCCTGCAAAATATTTTCTTGGCTGCAAAGTTGATGCAGGGCGGAAAGATCGAGCTCATAATCCGCACTGTCCCACACGGCCATATAATCTTTGTAAATGATGTCGTACAGTTCTTTTTTTTGGGATCGTTGATGTCCAGGGAGAAGAAGTCCCGGGCGGTGATTTTTTGGTTGCGTTCGTTGGTACAGTGCAGATACGGGCCTGTGATAAACCGGTCATCGACTTTATACGTATCGTTAAATATAGGCTTTTCGGTCATGCGAACTTGTAACCGGATCCCATATTCTTGCTGATATCGACCCAGATCCGTCAGTACTTTCAGATAGTTGTCGGCAACGTCTTCATTGCCGTATACCAATCGGAAGGTCTCGCTCCATGGGGCTACTGTCAGTATACGTACGCAGAGCCCTTTTTGCGCCGCGCGGCGGCAGCCTTCCTGCAAGGCTTTGCGGAAAGAAGCTTTGGCGGTCATAATCAAACGATATCCGGAAATCCAAATTTCTTTGGAACAGGTCGGAATCAGCGCCTCCAGCAATTCGTCTTTATGAAACTGCAAATTGTCAATGCCGAAACTTTTTAAGGTGTTGATGTATTCGTCATTTCTGGATTCGCGGTATTTTAAAATGGAGTCGGATAATAAACATAAGGCCGACGCAATCAGCGAAGTAGAAAAAGCAATACACAATTCGTGAATGATGCCGCCGTCTGTCAGCAGCCAGGTAATCAAAAACAAAACCGTCAGTACGATCAGCAGCGACAGAAATACCAGATTGCCCGTCAGCCGATATTGCCGGATCACTTGCCCCGGCGTCCGTGTTAAAGGTTCATGATGATAATAGACCGTATCAATGCCCGGCCCCCGGTCGTCGGTTAGCCGGCGGTGTTCAAAAAATCGGTAAGAAGACAAAATCCGGGTATGAGAGCGGTTGGTAGACCAGGTTCTTGTAAAAATATGGTACCCTACAAACCGTGTCATCAGTTTTTCGTAGAACTGGCTGGTAATGCCCTGATTGCGGTAGTGCGGATGTACAATGATGGTGGTAATATAAACATTGGGCTGAAACGAACGCGGGATTTCGCGGCAGACATAATTTTTACGCAGGGACAAAAAGCCCACCACGCGTCCGGCCTCTAAAGCCACAAACGCCGACTGCTTGCGAATGCTTTCAAAGTATTCATCCGGCACATTGTCCTGCGTCGTATCGCCCGTCAGCACTTGCTGCGTGGCGGAACTGCGCTGTCCCAGCGGCGGCACAAACTCGTTGCCGCACAGGATCAGCAGTTGACGGATTCCTTCTAAAATCGTGCGATTTTTAATGGTCGAATAGTACCGAATCGTCATCTTCTCTCGTCTCCGTAATCCCGGCCCGATCGGGCCGTTTTATTTTTTTCATTATAACATACGTACCCTTAAAAAGCAAGCGGCTTATTGCACCGCAAAAAAACACCGTCCCTTTAGGAACGGTGTTTAGATGTCGGATGATGTTGGCATTGTTTGCGTGCTTTTTGATATGCAAACGCAATGAAAACTTTTGTTCATCCACAATCCGCCCGAGTCAAAGACGGGTTAGACGTCTTTGGGGTGCGGGAAATCGTATTCGGTTTTACGCGTTGTTTAGTTTTGTTGTCTTCTCTTTTTGATGACTGTCGCGCCGAGTACTCCTCCGAATACAAACAGCAAGGTAACCCACATCGTAATACCATACATGTCCGAAGTTGGAGGTGTTTGCTCCTGTGAGTCCGGCTGTGTCGGTTTGTAATCAGGGTCTGCTGTGCCGCAGACAATACATTTCCCATCTTGATAACGGTGTGCGGTTTTTTCGATTGCAACACCTTGCTGGATGATTTGACCACATCGGGTGCAAACTTTGTCTCCGGTATAGCCCTCTTGCGTGCAAGTGGCGTCTTTGGCGTTTTTCAGTTCTGTCTGATCATGGTTAAACGCCGGGATAACGGTGTCTTGCTGGTCGATTTCGGTTTGACAGTCTTCATCGGCAAAATATTTTCCGCAGTCCGGACAGTACCAGTATTCGGTATTTCCTGCTTGGGTACAGGTTGCGTCCTGGGCATTTTGGTGTTCGGCTGCCCGGTGGTTGAGCGCCGGAATAACGGTGTCTTGCTGGTCGATTTCGGTTTGACAGTCTTTATCGGCAAAGTACTTTCCGCAGTCCGCGCAGTACCAGTATTCGGTATTTCCCGCTTTGGAGCAGGTGGCGTCTTGGGCAGGAGTGTGGGTTGCTTGATGAATGTGAGGTTGGGGTTCAACGGTAAACATCTGTTTTGGAGTTTGGGTTGTGTTGCCGGCTTCGTCTGTCAGTACCGCATACCAGGAATATGTTTTTTCGCCTTCAAGGCCTTGCCAGGTAACCGAGGCGACTCCGGGGCCTTTGACTGTTACGGTGTCTCCGATCTTTGAAGAGGTAGAAACGCTCATGGTAAAGCCGGTTGTTGACAACGTTCTGCTGTTTGTGCCGCCCAGCTCGGTTTTGATGACAAATTCATCTTTATTTCTTTGGTAGAGATTGTCTTTTTCGGATTGTTTGTCGGTATAATATTCTGTGCTGTCTTGATAGGGTGAATAGGTGTTTACATAGATTAAATCGTTTTCAACATCAAACTTCAGCATGCGCATATATCCCAGCCCGCCGAGAGAAAGACCCTGGTAGTCGGCAAGAATGGAGTAGACGGGTCTGCCGTCGAAATATTCCAGATTGGAATTGACGCCATGGTTGTGTCCGCAGAGAATGAGTCGAATGTTGTCGTTTTTGGCCACCAGGTCGTCGTGCAGCATTGAGACGTCGGCATACCGGGTACTGCCGGTGTCCAGGTCTCCGCCTACGGTTAAGTATTGATGTACCAGGAGAATCCCAAAATGGTCGGGGTATTGTGCCAAAATTTCATTGGCCCATTCAATATCGGATTGCTGCCATTTCATGTCCAATGCAAGAATTAAGAACTTTGCGCCGTTTTGTTCAAAGACGTAATAATAATTATTGTCTTTGGTGCCCATGAAGTCGGGACTGTTTGCTTCGATTCGTGAAGCGGGGAAGTATTGTGTGTAGTAGTCTGATGCGCCCAGGTCGTGGTTTCCGGTAATGACCGAATAGGGGATTCCCGCATCTTCAACAAGTTTGTATGCATCATCAATATTTTCCCATTGATATCTGCTCTCGGCTACGTTTACAAGGTCCCCGGTATTGATGAACAGTTGAGACTTTGTTTGGCTAAAGTTATCAATAACCCACTGGAACTGCTGCATCATAATGTCTTTTTCTACACCGGATTTATTCTCGGAGTAAAACTGCGTGTCGCTTGTCCACATGATATTAAAATCATATTCATCCGCTGGAACAATATAGTTTTCCCTGTTTTCAAGCGATTGGTTCAGCCCTCTGAAGATCAGAACGGAAAGTTTGCCGTCCTGTAAAACGTCTTTGTTTTCAATTTTCATTTCCAAAACAATATCTTCGCCGCAGCCGGAATCTAACAGTTTCCATTCTGATTGCGCGTAGTCATATACAAAGGCGCTGATTTGCCGTGTGGAACTTCCCGTCCAGGTTAAGTCAAATTCGCTGCCTTGTTGCTGTTGCTCATCCAATGTAATGGTATAGATTTGGTAAGGATTTTTATTTTCGCCTACCGTTTCAACGGTTCCGGATGCAAAGTCTTCTACGACGGTTCCGGATTGAGGCGTTATTTGTGTTGGAAGCGCATCTTCCGTGCTGCCCTGACGGACAACGGTGTTGTTTTCATTGAGTGAAAGGTGTTTCTGTTCATAAAAATCTACATAAACCGTTTCCTGCGCGTCCTGGGAAATTTCGGCGGAAAGAACCGCATCCCCAAACGGTAAAACACCGTCTACCGAGTTGTCGGAAAGCTGTGGCTGCGAAGGTGCGGTGGTGTCTTTGACCGTGTAGTGAACCGATACGGTTGTTTGGTCAGAAGAATCCTCTATGTTTGTAGCGGTAACCTCGATGGTTTGAGCTCCTAATTGGTAAATCGAGATCGGTGCGCTGTATCTTCCTGCTTTAAATTCGCCCATTGAAACAAGTTCTTGGCCGATTTTACAGGTGATTTCCGCATCGCAGCTGACGTATCCGGAAAGCGTTACCGTGCCGGCTTCAATTTCAGCGCCGTCTGCAGGAGCAGAAACCGTCAGGCTGATGCCTCCGTCGCGGCTTTCCAGCGGGCCTGTCGTTACGCAGGTTCCACTGTAGTTTTGGTAACGGAAAGTCTCCCAATCATCGCTGGTGGGGGTGGTGCAGATTTGAACCTCATCGATATCGCCAAAAAAGGGATTGACAACAGAGCCCGTATCGGAATAGGCTCCCACAACCAGCGGGGTTGCGTCACTGGAGGAGACTTCTCCTACACCGGAGGCCGGCTTAGAGACGACCTTTTCTCCGTTTAAATACAACGACAGATTGGTTCCGTCAAAGGATAAGGTAAGGAGTTGATACCCGCGTGAATAGTTATAGACCACGTCGGGAGCGGTTGATGTTGTTCCGTAAAAGCGTCCGTAGTATTTCATTTCTTTTCCGGATATTCCCAAAAAGAACGTATCGCCTTCTTTTTTGCCTCCGTTTAGATCTCTGGCTACAATTCCCGCCCAGGAATCGATTTGGCCCGGATCTATTACCGCATGGATGGTAAACGTTTTTTCTGCCGAAAGAAGCGGGTCATAAACGATTTTTTGTGTGCCCGAAAAGACGCCGGACATGCCCATATTGCTGCTTTCCGTTTTCAGATCACCCACAACGGTCCCTTCGGTTTTACCGGTAGAATCCTGTGAAAAATCGTTGTCTGAAAAATGTTCTACAAGCACATATTCCTCATTCCATACATTCTGTTCAGAGGTTTGGGTTTTTTCTCCGTTATAATATCCGTAAATGGCCGCAGTTTCGTTTCCTGCAAGTTCAGGAACCTGTACCCAAACCGTGCTGGTGCCTTCCGCGTTCCAGTTTTCCACTTCAAAAGGCAGTTCCTGTGTGCTGCCCTGTGCGTAAAAGCGAATGGCCTCTTTTGAGGAAATTGCCGTGGAGTCAATTTTAACCAGCACCGGAACATTTTCAAAGGAAGTAGAGGTCGGGTTTTCAATCTCGATCCTTTGGCGTGTGGGTGCAGAGTCATCAACCCAATCTTCCGCGGCAGAAAATCCAATGATTCCTGCAATCGGGGAGGTGCTCAGCAAGCAAAAAGCCATAAGTCCGCTTATCATTTTTTTTAGATTCATTTTGATTCTCCTCTCAAATATTTACGTTTTTATATTACTTCTTTTTTTTTTAAATGTACAATCGCGCTCGTGTTAAAAGCCAGTAAAGTTCTGTTGCTCCTGGTTTAAGAAATGCTGTTTTGTGCAGCGGAGGGCATTTTGCAAGCTCAGATTGTCAGAAAGGCCGTAGAGGATTTTTGGGAACAGTAAAAGGGTTAAAAGGGCAAAACGATGTGCAACGTTTTTGTTGGAACCTTTTTTCACCGCGCTTGCCCTGTTGAACAGAACATGAAAATGCAAGAGATTCCGGGAACTTGTCGTTCCCGGAATCTCTTATTTTTTTGTTTATTGCAGAGGAAAGCTCAAAAGCGGATGCGGTCCGGCCGGTAGAGGGCGCACGGCAGCAGACCAAAACGGTAAAGCCCGGTAATACGGTTGCTTGACCTTGGCTAAGTTCGTTTGCTTTCGCATCGTTTTCCTCCTTTCAGCGGAAATAAAAAAAGCGCATGGACTTGATTGATCCATGCGCTTGACTGCGGATATTCGGTCGTGTGAGAGTTCAACTCATTTCAGAAAGGGAAAAGTATCTTTTTCACATCTACAAAATCGCTTGCTGTTTTTTCTGCCGTAGAAACGGCGAAACCCCCGATTTTATCGGGGGTTTCGGGGGCTACATCTTTTTTGTAGCCCTTTGATGGCAGGGATAGCAGGACTCGAACCTACGCATACTAGAGTCAAAGTCTAGTGCCTTACCGACTTGGCCATATCCCCTTATAAACGGTGCTTGTGTATTATATCATAATTTTTTCCGTCTGTCAAGCAGATATTCATCACAAGAGCCGGTGCCGGAGCGCCGGCTCTTTTGTTTGAAACTAACAAATCGGAAAACGATTTATTTAATAAATTCTTCGTGAATGGCTTTGACGGCTTTATCGGCGTCTTTTTGGTCGATCAGCGCGGAAATTTTGATTTCGCTGGTGCTGATCATGTGGATGTTGGCGCCGACATAGTACAGCGCTTCAAACATTCTGGACGCAACGTCCGGATTGGTTTGCATCCCTGCTCCGACAATCGAAACTTTGGATACTTCGCGGTTGCATTTGATTTCATTGTTTGGATACGCTTCGTGAAGAAGGCTCAGTGCCGTATCCGTGTCGGCTTCGCGAACGGTGAACGAAATATCTTTGGTGCCGTCCCGACCGATCGACTGCAAAATGATATCGACATTGATTTTTTTCTGACCGAGCAGAGAAAACAGTTTATAGGCAATGCCCGGAACGTCTTCCAACCCCAAAACCGAGATGCTTGCAACGTCGTTGTCTTTCGCAACGCCTGTAACTAACATTTTTTCCACTTTTACATCCTCCTTAACAATCGTGCCGGGTTTGTTCTCAAAACTGGAAACAACTTCCAGATTGACGTGATATTTTTTAGCCATTTCTACAGACCGGTTATGCAGAACCTGCGCTCCCAGCGTAGCCAGTTCCAACATTTCGTCATAGGAAATCTCTTTGAGTTTTTTTGCCGATTCTACTTTGCGCGGATCGGCGGTATAAACGCCGTCTACATCGGTGTAGATCTGGCACAAGTCCGCTTTTAGCACGGCCGCCAATGCAACGGCTGTGGTATCCGAACCGCCGCGGCCTAACGTCGTTACATCGTCAAAGCGGTTGATGCCCTGAAAGCCGGTTACAATGACGATCTTACGCATTTCCAGCTCGCGGGACAGACGCTCCGTGTCAATGCTTTTGAGCCGGGCGTTGGAGTAGGTGCTGTTGGTTTTCATGCCAATCTGCCAAGCGGCCAGCGAGATGACCGGGAAGCCCAGTGTTTCAATTGCCATCGCCAACAGGGAAGCCGAAACCTGTTCGCCGGTAGATAGCAGCATATCCATTTCCCGCTTCGACGGGTTGGCGCTGATCTCGTGCGCTTTTTCAATTAGATCGTCGGTGGAGTCGCCCTGTGCCGAAACAACCACCACCATGCTGTTGCCTTCTTTGTATTTATCGGTTACAATTTGTGCCACACGAAACAGTCGTTCCGTATTGGCGACGGAAGTTCCGCCGAATTTTTGAACAATCAATGCCATGAATTCATTTCCTGCCTTTCTCAGTCGATCACCGGAATCTCGGTGCCTTGGAGATAATTGAATTTTAAGTTGCCGAAACTACGTACAAAGTCCTGCCCGCAGTCCTGCCACAGCATGCCGCACGTGCCGTTGGATTTGACCGCGTCGATAATATCGGAACAAACCGCAGAAGCGGTGGGTAATTTGCCGGCGCCTCTGCCGTAAAAGGTTACGTCGCCTACAGCGTCACCCGAAATCATGATGCCGTTGAACACGTCTTCGATATTGGCTAACGGGTGCGTTTTGTCAATCGCGCACGGGCGAACAAAGATATCCACCGTTTCGTCTGCGTTGCGTTTTGCGACGCCCAGCAGTTTAATGACCTTACCCATTTCGTCTGCTTTGTCGACTTCTTCCAGTGTCAGATCCTGAATGCCGACCGTCATGACGTTTTCCGGATAAATATGCCGGCCAAACGCCAACGCAGCCAAAATACAAATTTTGCGGCAAGTGTCGTGTCCTTCGATGTCTGCAGCCGGATTCCGTTCCGCATATCCCAGTTGCTGCGCCTGTTGCAGCGCCTGCTGCATCGTCATTTGCTCATGAATCATTTTTGTTAAAATATAGTTGGTGGTACCGTTCAGAATGCCCACAATTCGGTCAATCTTGTTGGCTGCCAGACAATTCATCATCGGATGGATGACCGGAATGCCGCCGCCGACAGACGCCTCAAACAAATAGCAAACCCCGTGCGCTTTGGCTTCAGCCAACAGTTCGGGCGCATGGGTAGCAACCAGTTCTTTATTGGATGTGACGACGCTTTTGCCAGCCTGTAAACACTTCTTGGTAAACTCGTAGGCCACTTTTGCGCCGCCGATGGTCTCGGCAACCACGCTGACTTCCGGATCATTGACCAATGTGTCAAAATCCTTGATCAGTTTCGATTCATACGGATCTCCCGGGAAATCCCGCACATCCAGAATATATTTGACTTCGATGGGCTGTCCTAATTTCTTTTCAAACAACTTGTTGTTTTTGTCGATCAGTTCTACTACGCCTGATCCGACAACGCCATAACCCATTACCGCAACTTTAATCATGTGTTCCAATTCCTTTTTTCTAAAATAGATCTATCTGCTGTTTTTCTGCGCGCAGCATGGATACTGTTTGCCGCTGAGGCTGTCGCGGCTGCTTCTTAAAACCAGAGCAGGGCGGCCTGTTGGCAGAAAAACTGATCTTTGTTATTATATCATATTTTTTTCAGTCCGACAAGAGGTTGGTTGCGACATTCGTAAAAAGCGGACCGTTTTTATTTGAATTTTTTTTAAATTTTGTCTGTGGATTCCGTTTTTGTCCTGCTGAATTTGACAAATGTGTTGCAAGCGTTTGATCCGTGAGCAAAAGAATACTTTGTCCGTTGAGTCTGTTTCGGTGCTGCCGAACCGGAAAAAAGAGCGGCAAGAGTTTGCTCCGAAAATGCACGAACACTTATCTGCTGAATCCGTTTTGAACCGGCCGAATTTGATAAAGGGGTTGCAATCGGCGGCTACGAAAGTACAGAAACGCTTTTTTCTGCTGAATAGGCAAAAGGATTGCAAACGTCCGTGTGGGGAGCCAATAAAATCCCTGTTTGTCAAATGCGTTTTGAATTGATCAAATGGGACAACGGGCTGCAACGATTTGCCCGAAAGAAAGACAACCTTTCCGGGTTGCCGGAACAGATAGCCTTTTTATGCCTCCGGATCGCGCACTTCCGGCTTTCGCGGAGCCGGTTGTGTGGGATATGCGTTGGCGACAAAAACATATTGGTTTTCTTTGGACAGTTCTTCGCTGAAGCGGTAGCCGTATTCCTGAAAGGTTTTTAAATCGTCCGGGCCCTCAATTTGTCCTTGCGCAATACTTCGTACCAGTGCGCCTCTGGCCATTTTGGCCCGGACACCGGTTTCCAGGATGCGGTGCCCCTGCGGAACGCCGAACCGGCAGTGGATCCACTGGGTATCGGCAGGCATGTGTTTACGGATCAGCCAGGAATAACTGGGGGTTGTTAGATCCAGCACCACCCGGTCGCCGTCTTCAAATAACGCGCGGCTGGGGAGATCTGCCCAATAATCATAAAGCGTGTGCGCGCCGTCTAAATCAATTTTAGCCCGCATTTCAAGCCGATGTTCCACAATGCCGTCAAAGGGGCGGAGCAGCCCGTACAGCGGCGAGATAATCCGTACATTGCGTTGCATATGTTCGTACCAACCGCGGTCAAAAACGTCGGGTGACATGCAGGTGAATTGCATGCTGTGAAAGGCCAGAATGGCCGGCGTAAGATTTTGGTCCAGCGGCGTGCGGCGATATAACTCGGCCGTTTCTTTGGTCAGTTTGTCGCTGCAGCGTAAAACCTGTTTGAGCTGGGCAAGGGGGAGACTGCTTAAATAATCATATAATCGCTTTGTTTTTTCGGCAAACAACAGCGGACTGGTGTATTCTGACAAAAGCCCCGGTGCAGGACAGATGCGTGTAACGGGCGAAATGACGACTTTCATTCGGTTCCTTCCTTTATTGGCAGATTGCAGTGGAACAGCAGGGGTGCTGGGGGGCAAAAAACGTCAGTCAAAAGAAACGGCCAGATGAATCAAAACGATCGATTGTGCGTTAAACGACCGATCGGTCGTTCGGTGTTTGCGTGCTCTTTCCGCATTGCTGCCAAAGGAGCCTTCTGCCGTATCTTTTTGTGTTTTTTACCAACAACGAGCGCAGCTTCTTCTATTTTTTTACGGGTCGTCCTTTCTCCTGTAGCGGTCGGGCTGCATCGATGTTCGATGGGTTTGTCTTGGACTTATTGTTCCAAAACGGTTTGTTCTTCCGCCTGTTCTTGCTGCAGCTGCTCGCTGCGCGCTTCTTTGCGGGAAACAAAATACATCAGTAAAAATCCGCCGATTAGTGTAACTAAACTCAGAATCCATTCCAATGCCGTTCGGGGCAGGCCGGGAAATACTTCCTTATCGGCCACCGATCCGATGACAAACCCAAAAATCATCAGATAAAAAGCAAACGGATACTTATTCATACAAATTTCCATAATTCGTGTAAACAGGATAATGCCCAGTACCAAACCGATCGCCAGCGGAATCAGTCCGATCATGCCCTGTATGTCCATCTGATTGACAACCCGGACTACGGTATCATACAGCCCCATCAATAAAATAATATGGCTGAAGCTGATGCCCGGTAGAATCAGACCGATCGAGGCAATCAATCCTCCTACAACTTGCATCGCAATGCCGGCTACGCCGTCAAGCGATCCGCTGAACACGTTTTTAGGAATCATGCCAAACGCAAAAACAACCGCAAAGCCAATCAGCGGAAAAAGAATCAACCCGGGCGAAAATTTCCGGATTTGCGCTTTATGGCACAACATTGGCACACTGCCCAAAATAGCGCCGATAAAAAAGTACATCACAATGACCGGATACGCTTCTTTTAATTTGCCCAGCAGCGATGCCAGCAGAAAAAAGCCGAGCCCGGCGCCGATGACAAATTGCAGTAAAAACAGTGTATGCTTTTTGATATTCTTAAAAAAGGAACTGACAGAACGAATCAATTCGTCATAAATGCCGAGGATCATGGCCATGGTTCCGCCGCTGACTCCGGGGATCGACATGGAAGATCCGACAAAAAATCCTTTAATTGCTGCGTCCGGACGAAGACCCTTGCGCTTTGCTGCGCGATAAATTTGCTTTGGTTTGTTGGATTGCGATGATTGCATGGTATCCTCTCCTATATGGTCAGATTTAAAAAATCTGTTCTTTTTTATTTTATTGTTATATCGCCAAAAAAATACCTGGATAGGTCTTTGACGAAGTGTAAATGATCAATCTGAACAAATCTTATTTATTATACCATATTATGGCTGTTGTTTCAAGAGGGATGGCGTAATTTTTGCCGTTTTATACGGCTTAGAACTGTTTTGGGCGCGGGTTGATGTTTTTTTTATGCGAAAGGAACGTGTGCGCGTTTGAAAGGCGGATTTACTTTGGCCCATGTTATTGCTTTTTTTGCTGTGCGGGATGAAGAGCGATTTTGCTACAAAATGAATGTCTTTGCCAAATGAAGGGAACATCGTTTTTTACCGACATAAAAAGCTGTTTGATAAAAGGGTGACATCCTCAATTTCTTATATTCGTCAATCGTCTGCAATCTGTCACTTCAAACGTGTGGTGACTGTTTAGAAGTGGGAGTCTTTACAATGCTTAATTCAGGATCTTCTTTACGGCGCTATGAAAACATCAAGCTTTTTGCTTGTTTCATTGCCTGGTTAAAACTGCGGCACACGGCCGATTGTTTCACTTGACGAAGGCTGAAAGCGTGGCGCTTTTGTTTGTTGCACCTCATCCGGTCAA
>WHHJ01000045.1 GCA_014872655.1 Clostridia bacterium | reverse complement strand
AGATAGAAAAAGTCACAAATCTTTTTCTATCTTATACAGATACCTACCAATAAAAAATGCAAAAGAGATAAAAAGAACAGAAAAAAATCTTTTTAAGGTATTAAAAACAAAATATGATAAACGGTATTTATATTGTGTTTTTATAAAAACTATGCTATACTGAATAAAAGTTTGTACTGGAAAGACGGATACAAAAAACGTCGTATAAAAATATATCATGGAGGAGTTGTAATGATCAAAAACATGATTGAAATTGAGCATTTAAGCAAGAGTTTTGGTAAGATCAAAGCGGTACAGGATTTAAGTTTTCGTGTAAAAAAAGGTGAATTATTTGCTTTTTTAGGAATCAATGGGGCAGGGAAATCTACCACGATCAATATCCTGTGCGGACAGTTGAGTAAAGACTGCGGCCGAATTGTTATCGATGGAGACGATATTGATCTCCATGCTGACAAGATAAAAAACAAATTAGGCGTCGTTTTTCAACAATCGGTATTAGACTCTTCTTTGACGGTGTATGATAATTTGGAATGCCGCGCGGCGCTATATGGGATTTTGGGAAAGGATTTTAAACACAGACTGGAATATCTTGCCAAACTGCTGGATTTTGGTTCTTTGCTCAAACGTACGGTCGGAAAACTTTCAGGAGGACAACGCAGAAGAATCGATATTGCCAGAGCACTTTTGCACGAACCTAAGATATTAATTCTGGACGAGCCGACTACTGGACTGGACCCGCAAACTCGAAAGACACTGTGGCAGGTAATTTCAACACTACGGCAAGAGCAGGATATGACTGTGTTTTTAACAACACACTATATGGAAGAGGCTGCTGACGCGGATTATGTGGTAATTATTGACGCGGGAAAGATTGCTGCAGAAGGAACTCCGCTACAGTTAAAAAACACGTACACAGGAGATTTTATTACATTGTACGGGGTTCAGGAAGAACAGGTCCGGCCGCTGGGCCTTGCCTATGAGCAGTTTCGAGATGCTTTTCGGATCTCCGTTCCTAACACGGCGAAAGCTACGGAATTGATTACGCGTTATCCGGATGTCTTTTTTGATTATGAAGTAACAAAAGGGAAAATGGATGAAGTCTTTTTGGCTGTAACCGGAAAAGAACTTTTAGGAGGAATGTCCCGTGAGAATACTTCAGATATTGATTAAAAGAAATATAAAATTATTCTTTAAAGATAAAGGGATGTTTTTTACTTCTTTAATTACACCGATTATCTTATTGGTTTTATATGCCACATTTTTAGGAAACATTTATAAAGATAGTTTTATCATGAGTTTGCCGCAAGGGTTTAGTCTCCCGGATTCCTTATTAAATGGAATGGTAGGAGGGCAGCTTGTATCTTCTATTTTGGCTGTTTCGTGTGTAACGGTTGCGTTTTGTTCTAACTTTTTAATGGTACAGGATAAAGCAAATGGGAACATCCGTGATTTAAAGATGTCTCCGATAAAAATGACCACGCTTTCTCTCAGCTATTATATGGCTTCTTTTCTGTCCACTTTTATTATTTGCTTAACCGCCGGCGCTGTTTGTCTGATTTATTTACGGATAGTTGGTTGGTATTTAGCCCTCAACGATATTCTTTTCTTATTACTGGATATCTTTTTATTAGTTTTATTTGGTACAGCGTTATCTTCTGTGGTTAATTTTTTCTTGTCTACTCAGGGGCAAATTTCCGCCGTTGGTGCTGTTGTCAGTGCAACTTATGGATTTGTTTGTGGGGCATATATGCCGATCTCTCAGTTCTCGGAAGGGTTACAAAAGGTACTTTTATTTCTTCCTGGAACTTATGCCACTTCGTTATTGCGTAATCATACCCTCCGAGGCGCTTTTGAAGAAATAGGAACGCTGCATATTCCGAATGAAGTCATACAGAAAATGAAGGATTCGATTGATTGCAATCTGTATTGGGGTACAGAGAGCGTGAATTTGTCAATGATGTATGGCATTGTTGGGGGAGCTGTTTTGGTTCTTATTGCGGCTTACATTTTGATGAATATTTTAAAAAAGCGTCATCGAACTTAAAATGATGAAAAATCCTCTTACGTTACCTATTGCTTGTGACGTTACGTAATATGCTATACTTTCATCAAGGAGGTGATCTCCATGTCGCTGTACACAACCGGAGAACTGGCAAAAATTTGCGGGATTTCTGTTCGAACCGTTCAATTTTATGATACAAAAGATTTATTAAAACCCAGTCAGTTGAGCGAGGGCGGCAGACGCTTGTATACAGAGGAAGACGCAGCTCGTCTGCGCTTGATTTGTGTATTGAAATCCTTAGGTTTAACGCTTTCTTGTATTCGAGAGATTTTGAAAAGTCCAAACAGAGACCAAACCATGTTGTTGCTTTTGGAAGAACAGGCTAAAAGTATTCAGCGCCAAGCAGAAGAAAAGCAAAAACAGTTGCAGACGATCCGGTTGATTCAAGATTCCATCCGACATTCGGAGCGCGTTCCAATGTTTGAACTTTGCGATATAGAACTGATGATGAATAGTAAAAAGAATTTAAGAAAGCTCCATGCCTGGATGTTATGTATTGGAATTGGAATGGACCTCATTCAGATTTTTACATTAATTTTATGGATTTTAACTGGGAATTGGATTCCTTTTGCAATTGGGCTGCCGATCGTCCTTGTTGCAGGGGTTATGATGACTTGGTTATATTATCAAAATACAGATTACATTTGTCCGGAATGTTACTGTACATTTAAACCAAAGTTACGACGTTTTTTGTTTTCTGCGCATACCCCCAAAACCAGAAAATGTGTTTGTCCCCAATGTGGATATCACGGTTTTTGTGTAGAAACTTACCATAATAAATAAGGTTGTAGGGGACCGGCTTTATAAAAAAATATTGAATCAAAATGTTTTCAATAATTGAAAATAAATTTAAACACCATGAACTTTTGTAAAAAAAAGAAGTTCATGGTGTTTTTTAGAATCAAAAAATATCAGACAACCAATCAGAAGATAAAAAATAAAAAAAGACGCTGAAAACCAAGACAAGTTGAATTTAGCGTCACATTAGTATTCCCGAGGTAATTTGCACCCCGACCTACCGCTTCGGAGATCGTCATGTTCGGGGGTACAGGAATATTGTGTTAATAATTTACACGAAATATCCGAACGTTCCCCACAATATAAAATGGTTTTATCTCCGTTTCTTGTAAACGATGATTTCGGCATCACAACCGTTATCACCATACTCACAAACCAAAAGATAATTCTCATCGGCTGTGAGACCATAACATCTGTTACTGTTCTTTTTACAGATCTGATTCCCAAGGTAAATTCTGTCATCGTCCCAAAATTTGATTCTTTGTCCGCCAGGAAGCGTATATTGCAGGTTTATATAGGCCCCGCGTAGAGCGTTGAGACCTGTAACTTCTTCCATATCCTCGATTCCGAGCGAATTGAATTCTGAAATCAACTGCTCTTTCATTTTACAGGATGTCTCAAATACTCGACCGCAACTCTCGCAACCTTTATTTTTACAACACACAGCAATCATGCAAGAACCACCAAATGGGTGTCCGTCTGATTCTGTACATCCATTGCATTCATCTTTCAATTCACATTTACTGCAGTCTAATCCGCATAAGGTTTTCACATCTACATACCTCCTGTTTTTTCTATATTATAACATATAAAACACGACAACTATATATCATATTTAATACAAATTTTTTATAGAATCCACAGTCGCATTATGTCGCATTATGTCAACCATCTCTGGTGAACCAAGAATTTTCACTTACCTCTGCAACTCAGAAACCACTCCATGGCGTTTTTTATGTGTAAATTCTTACTCACAATACAGACATCCATCTTTATTTTAGTAAATGAAATCTTGCAGACATTATTTGTGGCGCCCCCTGCGAGAATCGAACTCACAACTAACCCTTAGGAGGGGTTTATTATATCCATTTAACTAAGGGGGCATTTCCAAAATCTATAATAATATTATGTTGTAAACTAACAAGGTGCCAATCGTTTTCCTCCAAAATCGGAGATTAAAACGTATTCTTAGGAGACGGTCACTCTATCCAGCTGGGCTACGTAAATATCTATAAACGATATGAAAGGAAGAGAAGTGCGTAAAAATCATTCTATTTGCATAAAATAATATTCAAATAAAACTGGAGCAATACGTATTTTTCAAGAAATTATTGTAGTAGTCTGCGTTTCATTTCGCTGTTTTTTATTATACTATATTTCTGATTTTTTTGCAATAGTAGGAATAAAAAATAAAATAGATTTAATAAGTCATGCAATTTCCTTGTTCTTTTGCGCACACTATAAAAAGTACAACAAAATAAAATATTTTGAAATATTTTGAAAGAAAATGCTTGACAATGAAAGAAATTGGTGTTATAATGACATTGTAAAATAAAACAGGAGAGATGATAACGTGCTAACGGCTGAAAGACACGCAAGAATTTTGCAAATTTTGGAAGAAAAAAGCATGGTTTCACTGGAAGATCTAGTAAAACGAATCGATGTTTCAGAGTCTACGCTGCGCAGAGATTTGACTGCACTGGATGAAGCGGGAAAATTGAAAAAAATTCGCGGCGGTGCGGCGAAGATTCGGGATGTCTTTACTGCTTATGAAGCCAATGTATCTCAAAAAGTTCGAAAGAATTCTGATGAGAAAAGAGCCATTGCAAAATACGCGGCAGCTTTAATCAATAATGACGATATTGTATATATCGATGCCGGGACCACAACGGAAAAATTAGTAGAAGAAATTCCTTCCGATTGTCAAGCTCTTTTTGTAACAAACGGAATTGTACATGCTTGTAAATTGATTAAAAAGGGACTAAAAACCTATATGATCGGAGGGCAGATCAAAGCTGCAACCGAAGCCATTGTTGGAGCCTTTGCCGTTCGAGACATTGAACAGTTTAACTTTACTAAATGTTTTATGGGAACGAATGGAATATCTGAAAAAGTTGGGTGTACAACCCCTGATCCGGAAGAAGCGATGGTAAAGTCTGAGGCTGTACAACGTAGTTATGTACCTTACTTTTTGGCAGATTATTCCAAATTTGGCAAAGTTTATGCCTGTAGTATTTGTTCTCTGGAAAAAGCTTGTGTAATTACAGATCGTCTACCTAATCCAGAATGGAAAGAAATTACTGTGATTAAGGAGGTTATGTCATGATCTATACGGTTACGTTTAATCCTGCGCTTGATTATGTTGTAAGATTTGATACTTTTTGCATGGGAGACCTGAATCGAACCAACGGCGAAGAATTATATTTTGGTGGAAAGGGTATCAATGTTTCTGTTGTTCTGAGCAATCTTGGTGTTCCCAATATTGCGCTTGGATTTATTGCAGGTTTTACCGGAAATGCGATTGAACACGGGCTTGAAAAACAACAGGTTCAAACTGATTTTATTAAACTGCAAAATGGATTTTCCAGAATCAATGTAAAAATAAAAGCAGGAACAGAAACAGAAATTAACGGCCAAGGCCCGGATATTACAGAAGAAGACGTTGCAAAACTGTTTCAAAAATTAGATCAAATTTCCGACTCAGATACCTTGATTTTAGCCGGAAGTATTCCAAAGACATTGCCAGACGATATTTATGAACGGATTTTAGAACATTTGTATCATAAAAATGTTCGGTTTGTGGTGGATGCGACAGGCGATCTATTAGTCAATGTTTTAAAATATAAACCGTTTTTGATTAAACCGAACCATCATGAACTCGGGGAAATCTTTCATACGGAATTAAAAAATAACGATGATATTATTGAGCATGCTTCTAAACTACAACAGATGGGAGCACAAAATGTATTGGTATCCATGGCCAGTGCCGGAGCGATTTTAGTGGATCAAACAGGAAAGGCACATAAAATCGGAGTATATGAAGGAAAAGTTGTAAACTCTGTTGGGTCTGGAGACAGCATGGTAGCAGGATTTTTATACGGATGGGAGAAAACAGGCGATTACGAATATGCTTTAAAAGCGGGAACAGCAGCCGGATGTGCAACGGCATTTTCGAAGGGGATCGCAACAAAACAAGAAATTTTGACATTATTGTCGGAATCATAAATCATGTAAGATGTATGAAAGGAGAATGAACATGCGAATTACCGATCTTTTAAAAGAGGAGGCCATCTTGCTGAACGCATCGTTTCAGTCTAAAGCAGAAGCGATCGATGTATTAACGCAACTGCAAGCAGACGTTGGAAATGTTTCGGACAGAGAGAAGTATCGGCAAGGAATCTTGGCCAGAGAGGCAGATGGAACAACGGCCGTTGGCGATGGGATTGCCATTCCTCATGCAAAAAGCGAGGTAGTGGTTCGCCCCGGTTTGGCAGCAGCTACCGTTCCGAACGGCGTTGATTATGAATCATTAGACGGAAAACCCTCTAATTTGATTTTTATGATTGCTGCGCCAATGGATGGAGATTTGCACTTGGAAGTATTATCCAGATTGACCGTAATGCTGATGGACGCGGAGTTTAGACAAGCGCTTTTAAATGCAAAAACAAAAAAAGAATTTTTAGATCAAATCAATCAAATGGAAAATAAGAAATTCGGAGCTGAAGAACCAAAGGCACCTGTAAAAGCTGGTTATCGTATCCTTGCAGTAACCGCTTGTCCGACAGGGATTGCGCATACGTATATGGCCGCGGAGGCTCTGGAAAAGGCCGGCCAGGAAATGGGTATGCCATTAAAAGCGGAGACAAACGGATCCGGCGGAGCCAAAAATGTACTGACAAGCGAAGAAATTGCCAACTGCGACGCCATTATTATTGCGGCAGATAAGTCAGTTGAAATGGCCCGTTTTGATGGTAAACCGGTATTAATTACCAAAGTTTCAACCGGAATCAATAAAGCCAATGAGTTGGTACAGAGAGTGATTGACGGGGATATCCCGGTTTATCATCACCATGGCGAAAAGGCTGAAGTGCGGTCTTCAGGAGAAAAGGAAAGTGCCGGAAGAATCATCTATAAGCATTTGATGAACGGTGTTTCGCACATGTTGCCGTTTGTCGTTGCCGGTGGTATTTTTACGGCAATCGCATTCCTGATTGATGCTATAGCCGGCGTTCCGAACGGAGCTGATTTTGGTTCGGTCACGGCAGCAGCAGCATTCTTTAAAACAATCGGCGGCTTTACGTTTAACTTTATGTTACCGATTTTGGCCGCATTTATAGCAAGCAGCATTGCTGACAGACCGGGATTGTTGGTTGGTTTTGTCGGCGGGTATTTAGCCAGCGCAGGGACGGCGTTTTTCAATTTTGCCGAAAGCGGCGCTGACATTCCGTCAGGCTTTTTAGGTGCCTTGGTTGCCGGATTTGCCGGTGGATATATCATGCTTGGCATTGAAAAATTGTGTGACAAGTTACCAAGGTCGCTGGAAGGAATCAAACCTGTTTTGATTTATCCGTTGATCGGATTGGCTGCAATTGCAGTTGTAATGTGTACCATTAATCCTTTCATGGGTCTATTAAACAATTGGTTGAATGATCTTTTGGCGTCATTGAGCGGTGGTAGTAAAATCATTTTAGGTTGTGTGCTTGGTGCAATGATGTCTATTGACATGGGTGGTCCGTTTAATAAAGCGGCTTATCTGTTTGGTACAGGCGGATTGACTCAGGCAGCCGCTGTTGCAGGAACGGCAGCCGCAACCGGATACTATGAAATTATGGCAGCCGTTATGATCGGCGGTATGGTTCCTCCCATTGCAATCGCATTAGCGGCAACATTCTTTAAAAATCGCTTTACGGCAGAAGAGCGTAAAAATGCTCCGGTTAACTATGTATTAGGATTGAGCTTTATTACAGAAGGCGCGATTCCGTATGCGGCGGCTGACCCGCTACGCGTCATTCCTTCTTGTGCAATCGGCGCGGCAGTTGCCGGCGGATTGTCGATGTTATTTGGATGTACGCTGATGGCTCCTCACGGTGGTATCTTCGTATTTGCAGTGGTCGGCAACTGGTGGTGGTATTTGGTTTCCTTGGCAGCTGGTTCCGTAGTCGGAATGATTTTGTTGGCCATTCTGAAAAAACCGGTAGACAAAAAATTAAAAAAGACTGCATAATTTTAGATTGGACATTCGTGCATGCAAAGGCCTGAATTGGTCTTTGCATGCATAGCAGAAAGGGAGTAGTACGATGGTTTCACAAAAAATTACATTAACAAATAGTCAAGGTTTTCATATGAGACCAGCAGGTGTCTTTGTCAAAGCAATGGGGAAATATTCCAGCGATGTAACCATTATTTTTAATGGAAAAAGATTTGACGGAAAAAGTTTGATGAATATTATTGCGGCCTGCATCAAATGCGGTTCGGAAATTGAAATTGAATGTGCAGGAAGCGATGAGCAGGAAGCGCTCAAAGAAGCGGTTCAATTGATTGAAACAGGATTGGGAGAATAGAAAGGACGTCGGTGGATATGATCAAGGGAGTGGCCGCTTCTTCCGGAATTGGGATTGGAAAAGCTTTATTGATTCGGACAGAAAATCTTCAATACACCCCAAAACAGGTTTCCGATACTGCTGCAGAGTGTAAACGTTTTCGCACGGCGGTGGAAACATTTTGCAATCAAACGCAGCAGCAAGCAGAACAAGTCCGTAAAAATGCCGGAGAAAAAGAAGCCGAAATCCTTTCCGGCCACATATTAATGATTCAAGACCCGTATATGAGTTCAGAAATTGAATCCCGCATTGAACAAGGTTCTTGCGCAGAACAAGCGTTAGACGAAGTTTGTCAATTTTTCATTGATGCTTTTGGGGCTGCGGACGATGAACTGACCAATCAAAGGGCTGCGGATGTAAAAGATATCCGGGACGGAATTTTGCGGATATTGCTCGGAATTACGGGTTGTGATATTTCGTCGGCACCTGCCGGAACTGTACTGGTAGGAGATGAACTGACGCCGTCGGCGGCATCCGGAATTGACAAAACCAAGGTAGTAGGAATCGTCATGCGTCAAGGCGGAAAAACATCTCACAGCGCTATACTGGCAAGGGCTTTAGGCATTCCTGCCGTTTTGAGTGCAGAGGGTATTTTAGACGCATGTACAGACGGTGATGAATTGATTGTTGATGCCGATCGTGGAGAAGTCATCGTTCGCCCAACAGAAGACGTTTTACAACAATATCAACAAAAGAGAGATCTATTTTTAAAACAACGTGAAGAACTGAACGTTTATCGTGGAAAATCCTCTCAAACAAAAGACGGGGTAGAAAAAGAAGTCTTTTGCAACATAGGAACGGTGGAAGAAATTGAATCTGTGACCGAGAATGACGGGGAGGGAATTGGTCTGTTTCGAACCGAGTTCTTGTTCTTGTCTCAATCCAAGGCCCCGACGGAAGAAGAACAGTTTGAAGTCTATAAAAAAGTAGCCCTTTCTATGAAAGGACGCCCCGTTATCATTCGTACATTGGATGTGGGCGGAGATAAAGAGATTCCTTATATGGGACTTAAAAAAGAAGAAAATCCGTTTTTGGGATTTCGTGCAATTCGGTATTGCTTACATCACGAAGATTTCTTTAAAAGCCAATTACGTGCTTTGCTGCGTGCCTCAGCATTTGGCGAAATTCAAATCATGCTACCATTGGTAACAACGGTTTCGGAGATTCGTCAAGCAAAGGCTCTCATCAAAAAAATCATGGAAGAATTGGATCATCAACAGCTTCCATACAATAAACAAATTAAAATCGGTACGATGATTGAAACCGCTTCTGCGGCTATTCTTGCAGATGTTTTAGCGCATGAATGCGACTTTTTCAGTATTGGAACAAACGATTTAGTTCAATATACCATGTCTGTAGACCGCGGTAATGCAGATGTGGCATACTTATATTCTCCTTATCAGCCCAGCGTATTGAGATTGCTAAAATATGTTATAGAAAAGGCTGTCCAAGCCGGGATCAGCGTAGGAATGTGCGGCGAGGCAGCTTCCGATCCGCTGATGATGCCGTTGTTGATTGCTTTCGGTTTGCAGGAGTTTAGCGTAACGCCTTCGGCTGCTTTACAGACAAGACGCAATCTTTCATTATGGACGGTTGACGAGGCGAAGGCTGTTGCCGAAAAAGCCTTGCAGCTTGAAGATGAAAAACAGATTCGTGAGTTGTTGCAAAAAGTAGCAAAATAATAACGATTTTCTTATAACAGATATAAAAAAATCCGAGAGATTTTAAAAATCTCTCGGATTTTAATTTTTTGTAAAAATTTACATGGTCTAAATCTTAAATTTAAAGAATTTTCTCCATACCGATCTTTTGAGGCTTCAGCCCACATTTTTCGTAAAATCGAATGGCGGAAGGATTACAACTCCATACATTCAGCGTCAAATTATAACAGCCAATTTTTTTTGCAAAATCCACAACATACTGATATAAAGCGGCCCCGACATGTTCGCCGCGGTGATTTTCGTCTACACAAAGGTCATCGATATAAAGTGTCTTGATGTCTTGTAAGATAGAATCTCCACTATGCTGCTGCAATTTGCAAAAAGCATATCCGATTGTTTGGTCATTTGTATCAGTGGCAACAAAAACCGGACTTTTTTCATCTTGCAAAATCTCTTTTAACTGCTGTTGACTGTATTTTTGGCAGCCGGCTCGGAATAAATCCGGACGTCCATGATGGTGTACCATATTAACCTGAACCAGCAACTGTTCTATTTGCGGAATATCCCTGAACTCTGCTTTACGAATATTCATCGACAGCTGAAACCTCTTTTCGTTTGTTTATGATTTTAACTGGGTCAAATCTGCAAGAGCCTTTTGTGTATTTTCTAACTTCTTAACATAATTGTCACGTTTTTGTTTTTCGTCTTCGATCAATTTTGCAGGGGCCTTTGCGACAAACCCTTCATTAGAAAGTTTTTTATTCGCGCGTTCAATTTCATTTTGAATCTTTTCAATTTCTTTTTGTAACCGAGCCGTCTCCTGCGCGATATCGATCAATTCTCCCATCGGCATATAGGCTTTTGCCGCTGCTGTAATAACAGCAACCATGCCTTTTTTATCCGATAAGATATCAAAAGAAATTTCTTTTGCACCGGCAAGGCGTTGAATAAACGCAGCTCCGTTCCGATAAGCGTCCGGGGTATCGGACTCAATATAAAGCGACGTCTTTTTCGATGCCGAAACATTCATTTTTGTGCGCAACTGGCGAATTTCTTTAATCAGCGCCATGACATTTTCCATTTCCTGCGCCGACGCATCAAAGCAGAGAGAGGATTGGAATTCCGGATAAGCAGACACCATCAAAGACTCGCCTTCATGCGGCAGCGACTGCCAAATTTCTTCTGTGATATACGGCATAAACGGATGCAATAGGGCAAGCGTCTGATTCAATACATAACACAATACATTTTGTGCAGAAAGATTTGTGGACTTGTCCTCATTGGTTTCAAACAAGCGAGGTTTGATCAACTCAATATACCAGTCACACAGTTTATCCCATATAAAATCATATAGATTCTGTGCAGCAATTCCGAGTTCAAATTTATCCAAATTCTCACGAACGGAACGAATGGTTTGATTGAGTTGGTGCAAAATCCATTGGTCTTCCATTTGCAAATCATCGGGCAATTGTACATGATCAATGGTTAGATAGGTGGAGGCAAACCGAGCTGCATTCCAAATCTTGTTGGCAAAATTACGCGACGATTTTACCTCGTTTAAATAAAAACGCATGTCGTTGCCCGGTGCATTGCCCGTTACTAAGGTAAACCGCAGCGCATCCGCACCATACTCGTCGATGATATCCATCGGATCAATTCCGTTACCCAGAGATTTCGAGAATTTTCTTCCTTGCTCGTCCCGGATCAATCCGTGAATCAATACCGTTGAAAACGGTGCTTTGCCGGTGTGTTCCAATCCGGAAAAAATCATTCTGGCTACCCAGAACGGGATAATATCATATCCGGTGACTAAAACGTCTGTAGGGTAGAAGTATTTCAAATCTTCGGTCTGCTCCGGCCAGCCTAACGTAGAGAACGGCCACAAAGCAGAAGAGAACCAAGTATCCAACACATCCTCATCCTGATGCATTTTTCCTCCGCATTTTGGACAAGTGTGAACTTCCTGTGCACTAACAACCATTTCACCACAATCATCACAATAGTATGCAGGAATTCGGTGTCCCCACCATAATTGACGTGAAATACACCAGTCGCGGATATTCTCCATCCAATGAATATAGGTCGTTGCAAAACGATCCGGAACAAATTTAATCTGACCGCTGCGAACCGCTTCGATCGCCGGACCAGCCAACGGCTGCATTTTCACAAACCATTGCGTAGAAGTCATCGGTTCTACCGTTGTTTTACACCGATAGCAGGTTCCTACGTTATGAACATGCGGTTCGGTTTTTATCAGTAAGCCTTGTTCTTCAAGATCCTGGATAATCTGTTTACGAGCTTCATACCGGTCCAAACCTTGATATTTTCCGCCGTTTTCATTGACTTTTCCTTCGCCGTCCAATACAAGAATCTCCGGTAAATGATGCCGTTTTCCGACTTCAAAGTCGTTCGGGTCATGGCTGGGCGTAATTTTAACGCAGCCGGTTCCGAATTCCCGGTCAACATATTCGTCTGCGACAACAGGAATCTCTCTGCCGACTAAGGGCAAAATCAATGTTTTTCCGACCAAATTGGCATATCGCTCATCTTCAGGATGAACAGCGACCGCCGTATCGCCCAGTAAAGTCTCCGGACGAGTCGTTGCAATCACTACATATTCGTCACTGTCTTTGACCGGATATTTGATATGCCAGAAAAAGCCGTCCTGCTCTTGATATTCAACTTCCGCGTCCGACAAAGCTGTTTTACAATGCGGACACCAGTTAATAATACGAGAACCCTTATAAATAAGACCTTTATTATATAAATTGACAAAGACCTCTTTGACCGCTTTAGAACAGCCTTCATCCATGGTAAAACGCTGGCGAGACCAATCACAGGAAGACCCTAATTTCTTTAGCTGTGTAACAATACGGTCTCCGTATTTTTCTTTCCAAGCCCAAACCCGGTCTAAAAAGGCCTCTCGACCTAAATCATAACGAGTTAGACCTTCTTCTTCACGCAATACTTGTTCCACTTTAATCTGCGTGGCAATTCCTGCATGGTCAGTACCGGGGACCCAAAGAGCCGAAAATCCGCTCATTCTCTTATATCGAATCAAAATATCCTGTAATGTTTCGTCAAATGCATGGCCTAAATGAAGCTGGCCCGTTACATTTGGCGGCGGAATAACGATAGTAAAAGGCTTTTTGTTTTTGTCTATCGTTGCTTTAAAATAATCATGATCCATCCAAAAATCGTAAATTCGGTCTTCTACGTTTTTAGGATTGTATGTTTTTTCGAGTTCCTTGCCCATAAAATCGCAAACCTTTCGATAAAAAGTACATTTATATTATTATACAACAATTTTGATACAATGTCAATAAAACCCCTTGGAAAAACAGGAAAAAAGGGCAGGGGACCCGCCTATTTTTTTGCTTGAATGATTTTTTGAAGCATACTCAGCGACATCTTTTTTCCAACTTCACTGACAAACAAAAAAGAGTTGTTTATTTTTTGTTTTTTCATCTCAATATATTTTTGCAATACGGTCCAAAGATCATCATCCAACGTAATCGTTCGTACTACAACACCGTCTTGCATCATTTGGAGCGTTTTTTTGTGTAAGTCTACATGCTGCATCTCCAAATTTTGCAACTCATGTACGGTTAATGCATATTTTTGCTCTAATTGAACGATACACTGATTTCGCAGCGCGATATCCGCAGCATTCAGAACCGATGAACTTTTGTTTTTCAGCGCAATTTCGTCCAAAGGATTTTCCTGAATAGCCGCTTCGATTTGCTGATTGCCAACATGCGTATAAATTTGCGTCGTACCTAAGTTTGCATGTCCTAACACATCTTTCAGAACCCGAATATCCACGCCGTTTTGATACATCAAGGTGGCAGCGGTATGACGAAGCTTGTGCGTAGAATATTTCACCGTATCCAATCCGGCTTTTTCAATAAATTTTTTGACGATCTTTTGGATTTGCCGGTTGGATAACCGCGTACGCGATCTTCCAATAAATAAGGCGTCTTCATGTCCGGCCTTAGGAATCTGTGCCAAACGAACAGCCAGATAGTCATCCAAAGCTTTCACACAGGAATCGTTCAAAAACAAATCGCGTTCTTTATTTCCTTTACCGCGAACACGTAAAACGCGTTTGTCTACGATATCAGACAAATTAATTCCATCCAGCTCAGACAATCGCAATCCGCAATGCAAGAAAAATGTAATCATACATAAATCGCGTTCTTTATTGGAGCCGTCAATGCTTTCTAACAATCGAACACATTCAGAAAGGCTCAGGTGTACCGGTAAAGAAGATTTTTGTTTTGGAACCTCTAAATATTGCGTAGGATTTTCATCAATAATGGCTTGTTTGGTTAAATACTTATAAAACCCGCGCAAAGAAGAGATCTTACGGGCTCTGGTACGGGCATTGTTCTTACGTTCATCGGAGACAAATGAAAGAAAGACGTAGATATCCGACAGCGATACTTTTTTGACAGTCTCTAATCCGACAACCGTTGCATCGATTTTTTGGAAGTCCGATTCCGAGGTAAGATGATAGTAATCTGCCAAAAACTGAAAGAATAAATGCAAATCCATATAATATCCATTAACAGTTTTCGGAGAAAAGTTTTTGACATTCATTAAATAATACAGATAATCCTTTGCGTAATCCGGAATATTCGGAAACAACTGTTTGTATGGCATTTTTTCATTCTCCCGTTTTTAACATCCCCCGAAGTTCGCTAAATATGCATTTAGCGAACTTCGGTATATAAGAATTATAGCATAGGGGGCATCTTTTGTCAAGTCTCCCCTCATAAATCGGTAAATAATTTATTCCATATCGCTATCAACAAATTATGTATTTTTTAATGAATGCAACAATCAAATCTTTTTATAAAACCGCAAGCATAAAAAAGTCGGAAAGCAAAACTTCCCGACAATCTATTATTCCGTTTTTTGTTTTTTTATCACTTTAAGTCTGGAAAACTCTTCTCGCTCTTTTTCCTCCAGCGACTCACTGATAAACTTAATGGTTGTTTCCAATCTCGGAATCACAATATTTTTCAATGCGTTGGCACGTCGCTGCGTCTTTTTAATCGCGATCGCCAGACGATATACCGAGTTTTCCACTTCTGCCAGTTCCCTGCACAACTTCTTTACTTTTTTAAAATTGACGTATGCATCATCAAACGTAGCAGAAGTCTCAAACAAACTATATGGAACATGACTGCTGTCTTCGTCCTTTCCAGACACGACAGGAACTTCAACGCCCATAACACTGCGCATTAAAATCCGCACGCTGTTATCGATCGGAACAGCTTCAGCGATGTGCTCAACAACGCCCGCGGAAACATTGGCAGCCTGAAGCGCTTGATAAGCTTCAGAAAAAACAGCGTCAATCTGTTCCTGAATCGCATTGGCCTTGTTAACCAGCAACATCATTTCTCGGATTAAAATATTCCGCTTTTTATCCATCAACTCAAAGCCGGTTTTAGCCAGTTGCAGAGAGCGCTGAGAACTCATTAAATTCCCTTTTGTTGCAAAAACAACCGCATCCATGTCTAATCAACCTTCTTGTAATATTCATCCAGCAGTTCTTTATCAATCCGATCCAGTTCATTTTCCGGCAATAATCTCAACAATTTCCAGCCTAAATCCAATGTTTGATCAATCGTTCTGGATTCATTATATCCTTGAGTTAAAAATTCCTGTTCGAAATGCCGGCCAAAGTCCAGATATTTCTTATCGATATCAGAAAGTTCTTCTTCACCGATAACAGAAGCTAAGGACCGAGCCTGCTG
>WHHJ01000044.1 GCA_014872655.1 Clostridia bacterium | reverse complement strand
TTTCTGGAGAAGATCTTCCGTATCGAGGAATTGATAACTGAATTTACGATAAGTAGCTTCAGCAGAAAGAAGCCCCTACCAGGTAAAACGTTCTAAATAATACATCCCATATAAAAATTCGAGGAAAGCGCTCATCTGCTTTCCTCGAATTGATTTATCGGTACAATCAAAAACGTTATATCGCCAAACCCTAACAGGCAAACAATCAGTTACACTCCGCAGTCAACGGGCCGGCCAGTTCTTTCAGATAGAACAGCTTGCCGGGCAGCGTCGGAATAAACGTGGATGTGATATGCTGACACGGACCGTAATGCAAGGTGGTCAAGAAGCTCATCCCCTGCCAGCCCATGCCGCGGCTCAGCGCACCGTCGCAGCCGCCGATCGCATAATCTGCCTGTAAGAACAAGCCGGGGCCGATCGTGTTAGCACGGCAAGGTACCAATGTGGTTCTGGATTTAAAGCTGGTAATTGCATTCTGCTCAATCGTCAGCGGATGCAGTTTGGCAGCAATCCGATACGGCTGTTTTTTCCACTCTTCAACTGTTGCGAACTCTTTGCCGAAATGAGGCTCCCAGAACGCAATGTGGCACATTCTGCCAATGCCGTAAATCAAAACCAATTTTACTCCTTCGGCTTTCAGTTTTGCAATCTTTTCCGGATAGGTCGGCAAATTCTCTTTTGTTGCAAAGTTACGCTGAGATTCCGGAACAGTCAGTTTGCCTAACTTGTTAAAGAACGCCTGTTTCATAGAATATTCAAAAGAGGCAGGCTCTGTAGAAGGCAATGTATTTCCGTCCGCATCTGCCCACTCATCCATATTAAACGTATAAACGTGGTCACACGATACGTTCCACTCTTTTAAAAAGTAAGAAGCCCATTTATACATACCCATCGGGCCGACAGGAAGAATCATGGCCAGTTTTTCGCCTTTTTCTCTTGCCTTTTTAATCTGCATCGCGATCTCATGACCCATCAGCGTATCGAATTCAGCAACGTCTTCGCAGGCGATCGGCTTAAATTTCTTGTTCCAGAAATCTTCTCTTTTTACGCCTTTTTCGCAACATTCGTCAATTTTTTTCATGTCCCATGCTTCGGGATAAAAGCCCTCCAGCAGAGAACCTTTTACAGTAGACATAAAATCCATTCCAAAAACCTCCGTTTTGTTATTTTTGATATAAGTGATCTAATGCGGCCCAAACGCCTTTTTTAATCGCTTCTACAGGCTGACCGTGCTTTTCACATAATTTGATTGCGCCCAAAAGACGATCATCCGGCGCTAGCTTCCGTTCCGGATCCCGTCCGACACGCGCGGTGGTATCTCCTAAGTACCGATTTTTAAACCGGAACATCAAATCGTTGGCATAATCCACCACTTCTTTTAAGGGCTTTTTATGCTCCTCTGCCAACGCCGCGGCCGAAGCCAGCATGGCCTCTTTGACCGTATTGGCGATTTCATGATCGTTCATGGCTTGCCAAATATACTCATATCCTTTATTCATTCCCAAATAGGCGGCAACTGCATGGCCCATATTATGTAAAAATAATTTAGACTGAATATAGTACGCAAACGGCTCACTCGGAACCATGCCCTGAATATCCGGAATCGGATTTTTAAACGCGGCCTTATCCACCGGCAAAGTACAGAACGGTTCTACCCAAACTTTATTGATATTCCCTTCCCGCATTTCATCGGTCATCACCGGCACCATTCTGCCAACACTGGCCTCCACAAATCCGATATCGTCCCGATCCAGCCCGACCAGGTTCTTTAAATACTGATCCGCATTCATCAAATTTTCGCAGATAATAATATCAACTCCGCGGGTACGTTTTTCAATCCCGGCCTTTAAAACCGGAGCCACATACGGCAACACACGAACCCCTGCCGAAGTAAAAATAATATCCGCTGTTGCAATTTCATCTACCGCATTATCCGGCGTTACCGCACGCACATTTCGGATAATGATCTCTTCCTGCTTTTCATTGCTGACAATTTTGATAGGATATGACTGATCTGCATTCAGTTTATCGATCATGGCTTGGTTTACATCTACAAAGACCGTTTCAAAACCGCTTTGATACAGCAACTGTCCAAGAAACCCTCTGCCGATGTTTCCCCCGCCGTAAACCACTGCTTTCATTAATGATCCTTCCTTTCAGCACGGTTCTCAGCCGGCTGTATGTGTTTTCATATACGCGCAAATCTCTTCATAAGAACGGATGCCCGTCGTAGCGCCTTTTGCTCCCACACAAAAAGTTCCTACTGCGTTGGCAAATGCGCCGCACTCCGTAAAGCTCATGCCTTTTGCCAGGCCTGTAATAAATCCGGCACAGAAACTATCCCCCGCACCGGTGGTATCCACAACGGGTGCCGACTTATACGTTTCTAACAAA
This sequence comes from Clostridia bacterium, assembly GCA_014872655.1. GTDB lineage: Bacteria > Bacillota > Clostridia > Oscillospirales > UBA644 > UBA644. Next base: position 13,725 of record WHHJ01000044.1, on the reverse strand, counting down.
ACCGGTGCTGCCTGCTTGCTTTCGCGCAAATAGCAGCCATGCTTACCATTTTTAATAGCCACTTGCTTTACACCGTGGTCAAAGAAGAAATCGGCAATATCGTCCAACTCTTCTTTTCCCGATAATGCTTTGGCTTCATCAATCGACGGCAAAAAGACATCCACATACGGCAGGCACGGAGCCAGCACCTTCATCCAGCGCCCTTTACTGTCCCACGCCGTATCTAAAACGGTGATTTTACCCATTTCTTTGGCGCGCTTTAACACCTGGGCACACGGCTCGCCGTCAAAAGAATCCATCAGCATCGTACCGGCCACAAAGACAATTTTAGAATCGGCAATGACATCCCAATTCACATCATCCAATCCATAGGTCCCGTTTGCACCGACACAGTGCAAAAACGAACGCTCGCCGGAGGTAGCAGACAACACAATAGACGCGGAAGTCTGTACTTCTTTATCCACAACGATGCCGTCTACATTTACCTGATAATCAATCAGCGCATTTTTCAAAAACGTACCGAAACTATCATCCCCGATTTTGCCTAAAACCGCTGTTTTAATACCGATTTTGCTCATATCAATTCCGGCGCTCATCGCACAGCCGCCCGTAAAGGTCTCAATACTGCCGATCCGCTCCAGTAATCCGGCTTCAGGAATTTTATCAACCGGTTTTGCAATAACGTCTGCAACCAAAATTCCAATACATGCTACATCATTCATGGCAATAACCTCTTTGGCAATACTTTTGAATAGGCATATACTTGACAAAATGCTTCGGCATACGGCACACCGCACTGCAACCCTCTATACTTGGCCGTGGTGCGTACAAAATCTGCAAAATCAATGTGGTCGTGCTCACGCATCCATTTGAGTTGGCTTTCGTGGCATTCCAACATCTGCATCTTTAATTCAAAGGTATCTGTAATATCTACATATTCTGTCGGAACAAAACCGTGTCCGCCCAGATTATCCATATAATAAACCGGGGTTACCTTAGAGGCTTTTCCTGTTCCGTAATGCGGAACGGAAGCGGCAAAGCTTGCGTCATATACCAAGCGCGAAAGCGCTACATGGTCACACATATAATCAGACGGAGCATGGGTAATAATCAAATCCGGCTGAGCATAGCGGATCACGTCAATCACTTTGTCCCGCTGTTTCATGTCTCCGCTGTTTGCGAGCAGGTCTCCGATATCACAAGTAATGACCTCGATCCCGGCCAGAGAGCCTGCCTTTTTGGCCTCTGCGGCACGAATCTGACGAAGTTCGTCAGGCATAATCACTTCGTGCCCCATATTCCCATTACAAGCATGACAAACGATAACTTTGTCTCCACGCTTGACGCATTTTGCAAGCGTTCCTGCACAATTGATTTCCACATCATCTGGATGACAACCGATGGCAAGTATATTCATTTTTTCACCGTCTTTCTATTTATTCCAAAGCCAAGGCTTTAAAACATCCGGATCTACATCCTGGAACATGTCCAAAATTCTTGCCCGGGCCTGCGCAGACAACGCAGGAGCATTGGCAAGTTCAATATTCTGTTTTACCTGGTCCGGATTTTCTGCACCCAGAACCAGAGAATTGACTCCGGCAAGATCCCGCATAAAAGTCAAAGCGATCTGTGCGATCGAAAATCCTTCTTCCTGTGCTAAAGCGCGCAGTTTACGCAGCGGTTCCTTCGCACGGCTCAAAATCCCCGTATCCGGCAACGTATCCGGATCCCGGAAAAACAAACCCTGCAAAAATACACTGCGGATAAAAACGATAACGCCCTTTTGATCCAGCGCATCAATACCGCCATGCAAAACATTTTCGGTATCCATCATATTCAACGGAATTTGAACCGCCTCATATAAATCATTGGCCAAAACATCTTTTACATAAGTACAGCCGTTCAGAGAAACACCGACGCGATCCACCATTTTTTCGGATTTCAGCGCCTCCAACTCCCGGGGCAGTACATCGCCGTAATCAAACAGTTCGCTCTCACGGTGCAGCATCAGCAACGGCAGGCTGGAATACCCCAATCGCTCCAAAGAAGTTTCAACCTGTTCGCGTAAATTTTTCCGAACGTCCGAAATCGGAGCTACCTTAGAATGATCCGGCTCAATTTTAAATTTTGTAACAATGGTAGGCTTTTTGCCTTTGTATTGCTTAAAGAATTTGCCCACGACTTCCTCGCTGGTTCCATAGTCCGAAGAAGTATCGATCACAGTAATGCCGCCGTCGCAAGCGGTTTGCAGTAAGGCAAATGCAGTTTCTTCATCCGGTTTTCCGGCAGCGTTATTGATTCCGTAATTAAGCCCCAACTGTGCCGTACCCAACGAAAGTGCGGAAATATCAAGGCCTCTGCGATTTTTTACTATCATAAATACAGCCCTTCTTTATTTGCTTTCAATCTCGTTAATCATTTCAAGCAGCACTTTGTCATCCTCAAAAGTATAAACCGGCTTTTTGCCTTCATTTACATAGGCAAAGAATGCTTTAATTTCGTTCAAATATGCATTTTCTACAACGAATGCGGCATAGTCACCGAGGTTGACGGCGCTGTTTCCGTAAATGTCTACGTCTTTTAACGCAACTTTGTTCGGGTTGACTGACGGATCCTTGCTGGGCTCCCACTCTTTGATTCCGGTTGCAGAACCGTCCCAAGAAATAAAGAAGTTCTCGCCATATACCTCAAAACTTCTCTCTGTCTTCGGGGTAACAACATCACAAACAAAAACACCCTTGTTGCCGTTTTCGTGTTCCATCATGATATAAAAGTTATCATCAAACTCAATGTCCAAACCGGTATTACGGCTCTTCATTACCTGATACTTTTTAACCGGTCCGAAAATATTTAAAATCCAGGGCATGTCGATAGCCATGATCTCACGGCAGCCACTGGTGCGGGGATTTGCATAAAATACTTTTCTGTAATCCTCCCACGGATGCCAGTTGGGCAGATACTGTCCGATATGATAAATATAGTTCAGCTTACCCTGAGGTGCCTGATCACATTTCTCTTTAATATAATGCACTTCATCTCTGTATAAGAAAGTAGAAGACAAAAACAGGCAAAGATTCTTTTCTTTTGCTGCCGCAATGTTCTCTTCATACCCGTCATCTACTAAGTTGATTTCCGTAAAAACATGCAGATTGTGCTTGATACACTCTTTAATAATCGGATTGTGCGAAAGTGGGCCTGTGCTGATAAAAATACAAGAAACTTCAGGTTCCGCTTTCACCAGATCAGGGATCGACGCAAACGTCTTCATCCCGTACTTTTCTTCACATTCTTTACATCTTTCTTCCATTGTGTCAATTCCGAACACTTCAATGGACGGATCGTACTGCTTAATCAAACGCGTACGTCTTTGCCCCATAGAACCAAGTCCGACTACTGCAACTTTCATCTTTCATTCACCTTTCAATTATGTGTTTGATTGTTCACGGTCAGGGCGCAATACGCCCTGACCCACAATTTTTTTACAGATTTTCTTCCGCGGTCTTTTCCAGTCTCTTCTTTTCTTCCGCTGTCAACTCTCTGAACGGAGCACGGCAGCAGCCGACATCGATGCCCGTGGCAACGGTGGTCATGTACTTCATGGCCGGCAAACCTCTGGTTTCAATAATTGCCTGAACACAGTTGTTAATTTTACCCTGCTCTTCCTGACAGGTTTTGATATCGCCCTTATCAAAGCTCTTCTTGATATTGATAAACTTCTCGGTAGCATAGTTACAGCTGGTTCCGATACAACCGTCTGCACCTGCCATCAACGCATAAGCAAAGCATTCATCAGCTCCGCTGAAAATATAAGTACCGGTCAATTTCTTGATTCGATCCATTACATAATAGTTTACATCCGTATATTTAACGGCAACGACTCTCTTATCAGAAAGAATATCCTGGAACATCGCCAGCGACAAGCCTACGCCTGTTGTACCCGGAACATTGTAGACAACGACAGGCAGATCCGATGCATCTGCTAAAGCTGTATAGTAGTTTTTGATCTCACCTGGCTGGAATCCATGATAAAAAGGAGGAACGGATGCCACAGCGTCAGCGCCTACCTCTTTGGCATGTTTTGCCAAATCACAGGCAATCCCTGTTCCGATCGCTCCGACGTGCGCGATGACCGTTTTGCCCTGTGCAGCTTTAACAGCAACCTCCAAGCACTTTTTACGCTCTTCCTGCGTCAGCGAAAAACATTCTGCGGAGGAACCACCGACGTAAACGCCGTCTGCACCTTTATCCAGAACATATTTCTCGATTTTTTCAAATGTTTCGTAGTCCACGCTTCCGTCTTTTTTAAACGTTGTAAACAGCGGAACCAAAACTTCTGCCTTTTTCATCATAACAACCTTCTTCTTTATTTTTCTTTTGTAATGGTTAATTTACATTTTGCCTCATCCGTACCGGTCATATCATAATCATAGTGTAATCCTAACGGCTCCACCACACGGCGATACAACAAATCACAGTGTCCGCAATAATTATGATACGGTTCAAAGCCTTCTTTACTCAAAAGACGGCCTTTCGACGGACAATGGAACATTTCAATCGTAAATGTATCTCCGTCTAATGTCATCCGAAAATCTGCGGCTTCTTCACTCAAAGATTTTGCCCAATATTTGTAGCAGCCTTCGATTCCGTCTTTTTCGACGCAAGCCCCCAGACGCTCTTTGACATAATTATCCGAGATATGCTCCCAGTAAGTTTTTACAGCCTCCTTGCCTGCACGGTTTTCAATAAACTTAAACAATTCGCTGTAAGAATAAACAAATTCCGTACATGAAATCATTTTTCATCCCTCCGAAACGTAAACCGCGCTTGACCGGTTTGCCGGTCATACTGTTCCAACTCAAACCGAAGTCCGCAAATTTCAGCAAGCACACGATATAACACAGACGTCGTTTTTTCATACCACTCAGACGGCTCATGCCCGCTTTGTTTCATAAAACGAATCGCCGGACATTCCCGAATCTCGACTGTAAGAAAGGTATCAGTACAAACCGTTTTTAATACATCCTGCGCCTCTTCTGCCTGATAGATGCGCTCAAAATACCGCTGCAATTCTTTTAAGGTCATAGGCTGATAAAAAGCCTTGGCATACTGTGTCAAATAAGCATCAATCGCTTCCGGACCAAATTGCTTGCCGATATAATCAATACCGATATCCAATGAAACATGAAAATCTTTATGTAAATATTTATTGTCGGAGGCTTTCCGCTCCATTACTTCTTTTGCCATAACTCTGCCTCCTTGTCTGCCAATGCAATAGCTGCATCGGTTATTTTATATCCTGCCTCCGGTTCCAGATAACTGGTACAACCCAGTTTTGACTCATACACCGTTGGCATAAATAAATTCCGCAAAGGTAAATATCCAAACAGTCCGTTTGAATTGGTTAAAATAAACCGATGCTTGAAAGGTGTCGTCGTTTTTATTTTTTGTCCGAACTGAACAAACACCTCACCGGGCAAAAGATAAAACGCATTATCACCAATCCGGCAAAAAGAAACCGGAACCGATTTTGTCTTCGCAGAATCTTTGGCATAATTCAGCAAATCGTATGCAAACACACATTTTAACTGATCAGGATCAGATTGAGACCCAATCTCCTCATCTTCACGCAAAGTTACGGTACGAGTAATCTTTTTTAATTCCGGGATTTCCTCTTTCGGTACCATCCGTTTTTTTATAGACAATGTCTTTGACGCAAAAGCAACAGTATCATCTTCGGAATACTCCAAATTCTCCGAAACCCGCAATACTTCATCGGCCAATTTATTCCCCATAATCCGATAATATTCCGGAACGGTATCCTTATCGGTATGAACATCAAAATGATTGATATTGCCGCAAGTGCCAACAAAGAAGACGGTTACAAAATCCACCCCATAAGCCTCTTTGAGACGCTTGGATAACTGGGAAGAATAATCTCCGCTGAACGCAAGTTCTCCCACACAATCCTGATGGCAGGCAAAATTAACGACCGCGCCAATCGGATTTCCGTCTTTATCATCCGCACGCATCACCGTAACATCCGGGTCAATACCGGCATACGGTTTTACGATATCGGGATTATACTTGCCAGGATTGGTCTGATAAGTTCCGTCGCGCATTTCATAAATACGATGAAAAGAAATATCATCGACGCAACCGTTTGCATAACCCACGCGGCACTCCTGAAGGTGCTGATTGGCAATCAAGACCGCATCTGCGGCTTTCTGTGCCGCAAACTGGACATACTGGGCATCACTTTTAACCAGTTTGCCCCAATCCACCATCGGTCCCCCGTTATGAATATGGGTTGCAGATAAAGAGACGTGCTTGGGATCAATATCCGAAAACTTGGCAATTCTCCGACGGGCAATCGCACAAAATTCTTCAGTAATAAAATTTGCCTCAACTGAAACCAGCGCAACTTTTACCCCGTTTGAACCCTGTGCCACAATTGCTTTTGCATAGATTTTATCTTTGACGTCTTTCCCCGGTCTCTCACTGAAATACCCGGGCATATTGGCAAACAAAAGCGGCGTGATATCGCTTTCATAAAAAGCACATTTTAACATGTTATCACTCTTATTTCTTAAAATACTCCGCGATATTTACAACTTTATCATTCTCTGCTGCATAATAAGCTGCTTCAACAATTTCCTGAACCTGAACGCCGTCTGCCAAAGGAACTTCAACCGGCGTATCGTTCAAAATAGAATCCGAGAACGACTCTACTTCCTTGGTATACATATTGCCGAAATCCGCAGCAACATTCAGTACGGAGCCATCCTCCAATGTAACTTCAACCGATCCTGTATCCAGCTGATGAATCGTGTCATGCGCAATCATGCAGCCCTTCGTACCGTAGAATTCCAAACGCCATTTTGCAGCTTTGTCCGGAATGTTGAAATTAGCTTCTACATAAGCGTTGCAGCCGTTTTTCAGGTGCATCAATACCGATGCGGAGTCATCAACTTCATAATGGAAAGTCTTGGTGTCGATCAAAGCCGAAACTTTATCTGCTTCCGTATTCAAGATATGCTGAATCAAGTCGATGCAATGCACACCCATATCCACAAACGCGCCGCCGCCGCCATTCTTTTTCTGTTGTCTCCAGCAGTTGGGCATATCCGGATACCAGCAGGTAAACTGCGCCTTCGCCGAAACGACCTGACCAAGAATTCCCTGCTCAATCAATTCTTTCATCTTCATATTCAACGCGCCAAACCGCATCATAAAACCACAGGCAGATTTTACGCCTGTCGCATCAATATCTTTAATAACCTGACGGCCTTCTGCCACCGACATAGCAACCGGTTTTTCCATCAATACATGTTTCCCGGCTCTGGCAGCTTTCACGGCTTGTTCGGCATGGAAAACGACCGGCGTTGCAATATACACCGCTTCCACTTCAGGGTTTGCAATCAAATCATCTGCATTGTCATATGCATATTTCGCGTTATATTTCTGCTTAAGTCCGTCCAAAATAGCTTTGTTGACATCCATTACTGCAACAATTTCTGCATTTCTTGCAAGCATCATTCCGGGCATCGTTCTTCTGTCTGCAATTCCGCCGGCGCCGATAACGCCCCATTTTACCTTTTTCTCCATCGTAAAAATCTCCTTTAATATTCAGATTCGATTTCTTTCCTATCCACAAAAACAGATAAAAACAACACAAATAATACATCCAAACCACTTGATTATCTGCTTTTGTGGGTAGAAAAGACAGCGTCAAATATTTACACAGAGGGAGGGGCATAATGCCCTCCCTCTGCTTCTGAAAAACCTTAAATTACTTCAGGTTCTCGCTCAAGATCTTCTTAAATACATCAATGCAACGTTGAATGTGAACTTCTTCCCAAGACGGATGCAGGAACAGCGATACGGTTACGCCACGCAGTCTCTTTGCATTCGGGCAAAGATTCTTATCATAATCAACCGCTTTCGGGTCGGTGTATTCTTTCGATTCAAACGGGAATTTAGCAGTACCAAAACCAACATGGTTCTTATATGCATTCTCCAAATATGCTTCCGGCCACAAAATACCAGAGCAGGGAATTTTCTCTGCTGCCAGTTTCTTTGTAAACTCTTTAGCATCAATTGCAACGCGATCCGAATCCAAATTGATCGGGTACCACCAGTATGCATTTTGTCTTTCTTCGGTATTAACAGGCAGTTTTGCGATTCCGTCTACACCGGCAAAAGCTTCATCATACATTTTTGCATATTTCTTTCTGCGGGCAAGATTCCAGTTATCGAATCTTTCAAGCTCGTGGATACCGATTACAGACTGCATCTCTGTCATACGGTAATTGAAGCCGACTCTTTCATGAACGTACGGCAGAGCTTCTTCCATTGCCAACAGGTTCATACGTTGTTTTACATTATAACCGTGGTCACGGAACGAACGGCATTCCCATGCCAAATCGTCATCGTCGGTAACAACCATACCGCCTTCGCCGCCGGTTGTAAAGTGTTTGGACTGGCAGAAGCTAAAGCATCCAACATCACCGATTGTACCGGATTTTTTGCCCTTGTACACACCACCGAAGCACTGTGCACAGTCTTCGATCACTTTCAAGTTGTGTTTTTTAGCGATTTCCATGATCGGGCCCATATCGCACATAACACCGTACAAATGAACCACAACAATGCCCTTGGTTCTGGGTGTAATCAATTCTTCGATCTTAGCAGGATCAATTGTATGATCATCCGTAACATCGCAGAATACCGGAATAGCACCGGCTTGAACGATTGCAAAAGAAGACGCGATAAAGCTGTAAGAAGGAACAATCACTTCATCGCCAGGGCCGATATTCAACGAAGCAATCGCGATGTGAAGAGCCGCTGTACCGTTTGTACAGGAAATTGCATTTTTCACACCACACCAGTCCGCCCATTTCTGTTCGAACTCCATACCTCTTTTACCGGTCCAGTAACTTACTTTACCGCTTTTCAAAGTCTCTACAACATCATCATATGTAACGGGATTGAATTGCGGCCACATCGGAAAGCCCAGGTCTACAATGCCCGAACCGTTCATTGCGCCATCTGTTTTTTCAGCCATATTAAACAACTCCTATTCTAAAATTTTCACATGTTGATTTTAGCATATATACCATAAAAAGTCAAGGGTTGTATCCCAAAAACACGCATTGTTCATATTTTTGAAAAATTCCCTCACCCAAGCCCGATTTCCACACAGAAAAAATCCCAATTTAAATCCCAATTTAAATCAAAGCCATTCCATAAAAATGCAGCCAGATGCCGATTTTATCAAACCGTTTCCGGTCTTGGACATAAAACATCCAACACCTGCAAAATCACATGGTCCCAATAACTCCATCCATGGTTCCCATGCTCCTCCGTATATGTAATATCATAGCCGAGCTGTTGAGCCTTTTGATAAAAAGCAATGTTATCATTGCGCAAAAAGTCGTCCACCCCGCAAAACTGAATGATACGCGGCTTTTCTTTAGACGGTGCACACCGATCCAACAACTGCATCACATCGTCTTCCGGCTTGATTTGTTTGCCGAAAATACTTTCATATTCAACCAAAAGATTGGTTTGGTTTTTCATATCAAGCGCCCCGGAAATCGGTGCAACCGCACAAAATCGCTCCGGGCAGCGCAATCCAAGTTTTACAGCTCCATAGCCACCCATAGAAATGCCTGCCGCAAACGTATCTTCCCGAGCAGAAGAAACGCGCAAAAAACGCCCTATAATTTCGGGAAGCTCCTCAGAAATATAAGTCCAGTATTGAGGGCCCTGATCTATATTAGTGTAAAAAGACCGATGCACCGTAGGCATAACAACGCATAGTCCCCGCCCGTCTACGTGCATTTCTAAATTTGTCCGCCGCGCCCAAACAGTTTCATCGTCCGAAAGCCCATGTAAAAGATACATCACTTTCGCCGCCTTCTGCCCACGCAGCAAACTGTTCGGCATTAAAATATCTACAGGAATACACATACCCAGACTGTCCGACCAGGTATTCATTTTTAAATATGTGTTCATTTTTCTTCCCCCGTAATCAGTTGATATTCTCTGCATTGAATCAAGTCTCGCAATTCCAAAACATCCGTCGGAATAAAAGCTGTTCGAATTCCGCCTCGTCCGACATGATGCAATTCATGGGCATCAGATCCGGATAATGGAATCAAATGATTCTTCTTTGCATAATCCAAAGCCAACTCATTACGAGAACGATGTCCCGGATGCAAATTATACACCTCGGCCCCATCTACAAAAACCGGATTGGCCGGATAATCCGTATAACGATACGGATGCGCATGAACAACCAAAACGCCTCGGGAAACAGCAAACGAATAAAAATGCTCTAAACTTCCCGTAAGAAAAGGCAAACTATCCCTTAAAAAATTCGAATCTGCGCCATAAACCAAAAACTCTTTTTGAGGATCTTGTTCAAAATATAATTCTGCTCCTAAATATACTTTTACACCGTATTTTTCTCCAGCCGCACAAGCTGCGTCATATCCAGCTAAAAACTTATGGATTTGCTCATCTGGACGATTTTTTGCAAACACCGTATAACCAAATCGCAAATGATCCGTCACCACAACCCCTGCATAACCGGCTTGCGCGTAAGCGCCAATCAACTGTTCGGCAGACAAACGCGAACAAGGACTGGACTCTGCGGTATGTGCATGAGTTTCAATTTTATAAATAAACTCCATTCTATCCCTCTATTTTTGATTAATTTTTTGACAAGACAGACAGGGTTTTAAACCCATTTTCTCTGCCTGCTCAAGCGTGGCCGAAGGGACTTCAAACGCTTTGTCAATTTGCTCACAATCGGCGCAAGAATGATACTTTTCTTCAAAAAAAGTATAATATACTATTTCTGCCCCCTGTTTGTTTTCTGCCTCCTCATCGCTCTGCGCAACATCTGCTTTAGAATATGATTGATCTAACGAAACCACTAATGCCGTTTTCATCTCATTTGTTGTTTCTGCCGATTCATCCAAACTTAAACTGATCCACAATATGCAGCAGAAAGCCGCTGCAAAAAGAAGTGAAACCAAAAGTCCTCTTATCCCTGCGCCTTTCATAAATATCACCACAATTTTTTTGTTTTTCCTGATGTTATTATATCTCATTTTTTTAATTATTTCAACAACGTTGAAGACTTTTTCTATTTTTCTTGTTTACACAAGAGTGTTTTTATGATAAAATAAGAAAAAAACAGGATAAAAAAATGACTACTTTTTTAAAACATTTTCGCCCGCTGCCCACACTAAATAGCCCCAGACTCTCTTTAAGAAGAGCGTACCTGACAGATGTTGAAGATCTGTTTATCTGTATGCATAATCCAAAAGTATGTCTTTATGAAGTGTGGCATGCACATAAAACTCATCTGGAAACATTGGGCTTTGTAAATATGCTTATCACCCGATATGATAATCATACCTGTACCGACTGGGTCATTGAGCGTAAATCAGACAATCGAGCCATTGGCGTAATCAACCTGCACGATTTTTCTGTTACAAATCGATATGCTGAAATCGGATTCTGGCTGGCAGAAGATTGCTGGCGAAACGGATTTGCTACGGAAAGCGCGCTGCTTGTTTTAGACTTTGCTTTTCACACTTTAAAATTAAATAAAGTCAGCGGATTGTGTACATCAGAAAACAACGCATGCAAACAACTGCTTCAACATTTGGGCATGACTTATGAAGGGACGCTGCGCAAACATATTAAAATGAACAACCAATTTCAAGACATTGATGTGTTTTCTATTTTATCCGAAGAATTCCGCCTGCCACAAAATTCATAAATTTATGACAATATTTGCTTAAAACAAAAGTGTATAATAAAAACAATGAAAATTACAAATCCGGGAGGGATTTTTATGCAAGATCAATTCAATAATCAACCTAATCAACCAAATGAAGAAGTACCACAAGCACAACCTGCACAAAATGATTCTGAAACCGCAAACAGCAATCCGGAAATCAACATGCAGCAAACAGAAGTTCCGCAAAAAGAATCTACCGTTACCCCTTCTTTTTCGGAATCGACAGCAGCACAACCCGGACCATACCAACCAACTTCTTCACAACCACCTGTATATAATTATAACGCTGGTTATTATAACCCTTCCCCCAAAAAACCGAAAAAAAAGAAGACCGCAAAAACCGGTCCATGGCTGACAATCAGTATTATCTGTATGGTTCTGACAGCATTTAGTATTGCTATTGCATCAACCTCTTTATATGCAGTATACAACAATACGAAATCTGATGGATCCTCAACTTCTCAAAATACGAATATCGTTCAACAGCAAACCCCCGATTATACTCCGGAACAGACCGAAGAAACCAACGCGGAAGGTTTAACTAAACTAACAGCAGAAGAAGCAATCCGCAAAGTAGAACCCAGTACGGTACAGGTCTTGGTTTCCGGCCCGACCGGATCCGGAAGCGGCAGCGGGGTTATCATGTCTGAAGACGGATACATCCTGACCAATGCACACGTTATTGCAGACGCAACCTCTGCCCAGGTTATCACAAGTGACGGAGCGCAGCATACCGCAACGATTATCGGATATGACAGCGCAACCGATACCGGTGTTTTAAAAATCGAAGGACAGTTTACTGCTGCCACCTTTGGAGATTCTTCCAAATTAGTCCAGGGTGAAGAAGTCATTGCGATAGGAACCCCTTACAGCAGTGATCTTTATAACACCTGCACCAAAGGAATTGTCAGCGGACTCCGAAATAACATCACATTCCAATCCTTAGGATTAACCCTTAATGTTATCCAACATGATGCTGCCATTAACTCCGGCAATTCCGGCGGACCGTTAATCAACTTATACGGTCAGGTTATTGGCATCAACTCCGTAAAAATATCCGGCGTTTATGAAGGTCTCTGTTTTTCCATTCAAATTAATGACATGCTAAATAATGCAAAACAAATTATTGAAAACGGCTCTATTGAACGTCCGGTTATCGGCATCACGGGAGCCTCCGAACAGACTATCGGCGCAGTATATGTTGTTGAAGTTATGGCAGGCGGTCCGGCAGAAGCAGCCGGAATCCAAACCGGAGATATCATTACAAAAGTAGACGATACACGGACAGAAACCATTGATATTTTATCAAATTATATCAAATCCAAACAAATCGGAGATACGGTTACGTTGGTTGTAATTCGGAACGGAGAACAAATTTCTGTTACCGTAACATTGGGCTCCTCAGCTTCCTAATTTTCCAATCATAAATTCAACTTATATCTGATTATTTTAAATAAAAAAGAACAAACCGGGTTTAAAATCCGGTTTGTTCTTTTTTATATTTGACCAGCATACAACGATCACTTTTTCTGTCCGCAATTGTTTACCGCTTATCTGTTCTCTACGACAATCCTATTAATAATACATACAACAAAAAATTATTCCGTATAAGCTTACATAAAAATTTTTCAATAAAATTGGGCAACGACCATAACCGGCACGCACGCAAATCATTCAAGATATTCATATGACCGTCCAAAGTTCTGCAACGCTGTAAATACCCCTAAAAATTATTACGTTTCTGAATTTGTTCTTTTAGCATAAAAACTTTTTTCTCTATCTCTAAAATAATCCTTTTAAACGTCTCGTCATCGTGACCGGTTGGGTCATCCAGCGCCCAATTATCATCAAACTTCTTGCCAATATAAGGGCATCCCACATCACAACCAAATTAAATCGCTATGTCC
>WHHJ01000043.1 GCA_014872655.1 Clostridia bacterium | reverse complement strand
ACTCGAACCCCCGACCTACTGGTTCGTAGCCAGTCACTCTATCCAGCTGAGCTACAAGCGCATTGTACATCAAGTACTGATATATGATATCACAATTTGAGGGAAAATGCAAGTCCTAAAAACAAAAAAAATTGATTTTAGGGTATTTTTAAAAAAAACGCCATAATCCAGGTTATAAATTTGTGGAAACGTCATATAGATTTATTACAAAAGAAAAAAATATTTTACGGATGGTGACATGAAAAATGATGATCTTTTCAACAAAAATAACCAAAGCAAAAATTTTGACGCTTGCATTAGTTTGTTCCTGTATTGCGTTATTGGTAATCGTTTCGATTCCTTCTGAAGACGCATCCGCCAATACAACCAATGTAAATTATACAGCAAAAACCAATGATGAAAGAGTTGAGTTTTTGAAAAAATTTGGCTGGGAAGTTGAAGCCGAGCCTACTCAAACTGCTGATGTAGTAATTCCGACAACATTTGATTCTACCTATGAAACCTATAACAATTTGCAAAAAGAGCAAGGGTTAGATTTGGAACCGTTTAAAGGGAAAAAAGCTGTTCGATATACTTATACGATCACAAATTATCCGACAAAGCAAGATAGTCCTATCCAGGCAAATTTAATCGTTATCGATGATAAGATTGTAGCCGGTGACGTGACGAGTACGGCGATGGGCGGCTTTATGCATGGATTTGCTAGACCGACTGGAGCAGAAGATCAGCAGAATTCTTCAACAAACGAAACATCGTCCACTGAAATTGAGAGCAAAGCGGATGATATTGTAACAGAATCTAACGCAGTAAAATAAATTGAACAAAACAAACAAGGTCGATATAAAAGATATACGTTATTTCATCATGGTATTCGCATTGCCGGATACCATGATTTTTTTATGAATTTGTATTTTTCCTCTTGTCAAACGGGTAAAACTATGATATAATATTAAGGTTCGAAAGAACAAAAAATAACACACATATTGTATTTTGCAGTCAGTTGCTCTTAATGAGTTTGCTGCAGAGCAATGTGGAGGAAAAAACTGGAGGAAAATTTTATGGCAGTAGTTTCAATGAAACAACTTCTTGAAGCTGGTGTTCACTTTGGACATCAGACAAGAAGATGGAACCCCAAAATGGCAGAGTACATTTTCACGGAGAGAAATGGTATTTATATTATCGACCTGCAGAAAACCGTGAAAAAGGTAGAAGAGGCGTATCTGTTTGTTAGAGACGTTGTAGAACAGGGCGGAGAAGTTCTGTTTGTCGGAACCAAAAAGCAAGCGCAGGATTCTATTAAGGAAGAAGCTGAGCGCGTTGGAATGTATTATGTAAATTCCAGATGGCTTGGCGGTATGCTGACCAACTTTACAACGATTAAGACTCGTATTGAGAGGCTTGCACAGCTTAGAAAAATGGAAGAAGACGGAACTTTCGATCTTTTGCCGAAAAAAGAAGTTATCAAATTGAACCTTGAGATCGAGCGTCTTGAGAAATATTTGGGCGGCATTAAAGAAATGAAAAAATTGCCGGCTGTTATGTTTATTGTTGACCCGCGGAAAGAGCGTAATGCCGTTGCAGAAGCAAGAAAATTGCATATTCCTATTGTTGCAATTGTTGATACCAACTGTGATCCGGATGAAATTGATTATGTAATTCCCGGTAACGATGATGCAATCAGAGCGGTTAAATTGATTGCAAGTGTGATGGCGAATGCTGTATTGGAAGGCAAGCAGGGCGAGCAGTTCGAAGAAGCTCCGGAAGCACCTGTTGAGGACGCTGTAGAAGAAGCAGCTCAAAGCGTTGCGGCAGAATAAGAAAGGAGAACAACAACATGGCAAATATCAGTGCAAAAGAAGTACAGGCATTAAGAGAGCGTACCGGCGTTGGTATGATGAAATGTAAAGAGGCGCTTGTTGAAGCTGACGGCGATATGGAGAAAGCAGTTGTTATTCTCCGAGAAAAAGGATTGGCACAGTCTGAAAAGAAAGCCTCCAGAATTACAGCTGAGGGAACCGTTGCAATATATAATCAGGATAACATCGCTGTTTTGTGTGAAGTGAATTCTGAAACAGATTTTGTAGCGAAGAATGAGAAATTCCAGACCTTTGCCAACAACGTGGCAAAGGTGGTTGCGGAGCAGAATCCGGCAGATGTAGATGCTTTGCTTACCTGTAAGTATCCTGACAGCGATTTGACCGTTGAAGATATGCGCAAAGAAATGGTTCTTGTTATTGGCGAAAATATTAAAATCAGACGTTTTGCACGTTTAGAGGGCAATATTAGTTCATATAGTCACGGAAACGGAAAAATTGGAGTTCTTGCAAAGTTCACAGAAGACGCATCTTCTTGTGGTAAACAAGTTTGTATGCAAATTGCGGCAATGAACCCAAGATTTATGTCCAGAGATGATGTTCCGGCAGAGGTTTTGAACCAGGAAAAAGAAATTTTAATGGTTCAAATTAAAAATGATCCTAAGACTGCTAATAAGCCAGATAATATTATAGAAAAAATGGTTATGGGTAAGTTAGGTAAATTTTATTCCGAAAATTGTTTGTTGGATCAGCCGTATTTTATTGATGAGTCTGTTACCGTTTCCAAGTTTATTGAATCGAATTGTAATGCGAAGTTAGAGTCGTATATTCGTTTCGAAAGAGGCGAAGGATTACAGAAGCGGGAAGACGATTTTGCAGCAGAAGTTGCGAAGTTGGCAAAATAAAAATCTTTTGTAAGCATGTAATCTATTTTGTCGTGTTGTGCGATTTATATTCTCCAAAGCACAGCGGACAACACAGGTAAACAGCATAAAAAATAGAGCTTATTCCGAGAGGAATAGGCTCTTTTTTTTAAGAAGCATTTTTTGTATACAACCGGATTTATTTGTCGGTAAGAAATGCTGAGATAGTCTTGACAAACAGCCAACAGTATTGTATAATTATGAAGTTAGAATATAATTTGATAAAATCGTCAAAAGGCGAATAGTAGGGATAGAAAATGAAAGAGAAAAAAACGGGTTCCAGAAAAAAGTTAAAAATGGGACTGTTAAATTATTTAATTATTGCCGTTTCCGTTGTTATTCTTGTTTGCTATGTTGTATTTGTAGACGGGTTTGAAGCATTGGCCGATGTCCTTTTGCATGCCCGGCTTCGTTGGTTGTGGGCTGGGTTAGGACTTTTGATTTTATATTGGGTTTTAGAAGCCGCTATTTTGAATATTGCAGCAAAGAAGTTATATCCAAAGCAGCGATTCTTAAACACGTTAAAAACGACCATTATCGGTCAGTACTTTAATTGTATCACACCTTCTGCAAGTGGCGGGCAGCCGATGCAGGCTTATCATATGCATAATTGCGGAATGCCTGTAGGATTGGCTACGGGGGCACTGTTATTGCGATTTGTGATCTACCAGTCTGTGCTGACTTTATATTGTGCCGTTGTCTTGCTGTTTGGGACACAGCAAATCGGGGATAAATTATGGCTGGTGATCATTGGTTTTGTTGTAAATACCGTAGTTGTTGCCGCTCTTTTGGGTTTGGCTTTTGTTCCCAAGTTTATTCAGCGTGTGGGAAAAGGTTTTATTCGTTTCTTATCCAAGATTCGAATTGTAAAAGATGTAGAAAAATATAATGAAATTATCGACTTAGAAGTCGTAAAATTTTGTACCGGAATTAAGCAGTCTGGCAGCGACATCAAAAATGTGGTCAAAATGTGTTTGTTGACTGTGCTGCAATTGACGGTTTATTTCTTAATTCCATTCTTTGTATTTTTGGCATTAGGTGTTGTGTTGAATCCTTTTTTGTCTATTTGCTCCAGCGCTTTTGTGTTGATGGTTTCTTCTTTTGTTCCATTGCCGGGCGCGACTGGTGGAGCTGAAAGCAGTTTTTTAATATTTTTTGGTATTCTCCTGGGATCTGCAAATGCAAAGGCGCTGGGGCCTACTGCCGTTTTGTTGTGGCGGATCATTACGTTCTATTTTCCGATTTTGGTTGGCGCATTTTTTACCAGAAACATCGCGCGTAAAACAGCAGATGCGGAAGCCCCGGAAGAGCGTTTTCCGTCTATTGATCATGTAGATGAGGTCATTGATACGATTGTGACGGATTTAGATACAGAAGAAATACAGCAACCCCCAGAGACTTTAGATAATGATGCGGGGGAAGATGCTTGTCTACAGGATATGGAGAAAGTTGAATTACAAGAAGATGAAAATCTGTCGGAAAAGGAAGAATGAATCCTTTTTCTTGAGCGGAAATCCGACATATATTTTATAAAATCAGTGATAGAATATCAGTATATTCTATTGCTGATTTTTTTATGCGGAATGGAGGAAAAAAGAGGTGAATGGAAAAAAAATCATTATACAGGTTCTTATTCTGTTGATATTGGTTGGTATGTATATGGCAAAAGACTTTTTAATGTTTGATGCAGAGCGTGTAGACGGTCCTGCTGTGGAGCAAGAGCAGCAAGAAAATGAATCGTTGCAGACAGATATTACACAAACCATGGCCTCTGAACAAGAAAGTACGCAATCGGAAGAATTTATTTTTCACTACGCGGCGCAGCAACCGGATCCTGATAGAACATTGCCTCGCCAAAAATATGAGTTGGACATGCCTCAAACGCAACGAAGTGCCTCGTTTACAGCAGCCTGTTTGCCGTTGTGTGAGCCGGTGGAGAGTTCCTATTTTGATGACGTTGTTTTTTTAGGCGACAGTTATGTTTCCGATTTTCAGGATTATGTAGCCGAACAGCGGTTAACGAACAGTGAATTTTTCGGAAACGCACGATTTATCTGTGTGGAGAATTACAGTGTGCAAGAGGCGATTCAACCTGTTACGGATTCGTCGATGCATATGTCTGTGAACGGGCAAAAATATGCACCGGAGGAACTGTTGAAACAATATCAAGCAGGGAAAGTCTATATTTGCTTAGGTTTTCGAGATGTGGCGCGTTGTAATGTAGACGATTTTATTGAAAATTATAAAAAGTTAACAGAGAGTATTGCAAAACAAAATGATGGCATCATGATTGTTATTCAAACGATACCGCCTGTTCCGTTGTATGGTGAAAAAGAATCTATATACAATGCTAAAATTGATACGTATAACGAGCGGCTTGCCGAATTTGCAAAGCAGAACGGTTATTATTTCGCAGATCCTGCACTCCGCTTGAAGGATGATGCGGGGTATTTAGCACAACAACTTTGTCTGCAAGAAGACGGTCGATTAAATCAGACGGCTTATGAAATTTGGTCCGATTATTTGATGAAACATGCGGTGCGTTAAAACAGCAAAAAAACCGAAGGCTAAATGCCTCCGGTTTTTCTTTTAGATAAAAATAATCCTGTTTTTTTTCGCTTGGGTTCAGAAAGTGCTGATGTTTGATCTTGAATAATTTTTTCGGCTTCATAACGTAATGTGATATCCGATAAATGCGGCAAATCTTTTTTTACAATAAAGATAGCCTGTTCAAAAATATGGCTGCCGGGGTCTTTGATAACAATAATATTTTTTTGTGTTCCTTTTATCATATCCAGTCTCCTGTTTTTTTACTGCAATATCATTTTCCCCGTGTTTTTTATGCTCTATACAGTAAAAAAAGATATCCTGTAAAATTTTACAGGATATCAAAAATAATGAAGTTCTTTTATTATGCTAAAACTTCGCCCATCGTACCGGGTGCAACAAGCCCAGCATTCGATTCGTCTGTGTCAATATGCATTGCCGGAGCAAATTTGGGGCTAACACGGATCACAACGTCGTCAAAAATCAAAGCCCGTCCGGTTGAATCTACTTTTACGCGAACGATTTGCTTATCCGATACGCCAAATTTTGCAGCAGCTTCTGGCGTTAAGTGGATGTGGCGTTTTGCAACGATGACGCCTTCTTTGATTTCAATTTCTCCTTTGGGGCCCACGATTTTACAGCCGGGTGTTGAAGCAATATCTCCGGATTCCCGTACCACACAATCAACGCCGAGTGTTCTTGCATCCGTAGCAGAGAGCTCGACTTGGGTTGCGCTTCTGGCCGGTCCGAGAATTGATACGTTTTTCAATTCTTTTTTAGGTCCGATTAGATCTACCCGCTCATTGCAGGCAAATTGTCCCGGTTGTGATAATTCTTTTTTTACCGTCAATTCGTACCCGGCGCCAAATAAGATTTCAATATGTTCTTTGGTTAGGTGTACATGCCGTGCCGAAGTTTCGATAAGAATTTTATTCATGATCCATCATGCATCCTTTCTATCCTGTTAAAATCATTATACTACTTTTTATTTATAATTTCAAGTTGATTTATAAAAGTTCAAAAAAACGTTCTGCGTAAAAAGCCTTGAAAATATAAAAAGAATATGATAGAATAAATCGTATTTTAATATTGAAAAAGTTTTAAAGAAAACAGGTTGCGAAAGGGTTATAAAAAATGAAAAATAATGTTAAGCAACAGAGCATTTTGGGATTGAAAGGACGCGTGGCGGCTGTCATCCTTGCTATGTTGCTGTGTATTTCGTGTTTTCCTGCGGTCTATTCGGCTGCGCAAGAAATTGTACCGACACATTATTATGGACGGAGTGCATTGGCGGTGCTGGATCGCGCAGATGTCTTGTTGTATGCTTATGACCAAATAGCATCAGGCATTGAACAACACGCAGATGAGATCTCCTTATCCGGCGACGGTTTTTCGGTTCAACGTTCGGATTTGGCTACGGTTTATGATGCGTATGTTAACGATTATCCACAACATTTTTGGCGTTCCAACAGTTATCAATATTCTTATTACGGTCAAACCGTCTTGTCTTTTATGCCGGACTATTGGATCAATGAGGCAGATTTATCTGAGGCAAAAAATACTTTTGAGCAAGAAGTCGTTCAATTACTTGACGGGGTTGAAGAATTGGAAAATGAGTTTGATCGTGAAAAATTGATTCATGACCGTTTAGCAGACCGGGTTGTTTATGCCAGTGGAGAAAATGCGCATAACGCATACGGCGCGATTGTAGAGGGAAAAGCCGTTTGCGACGGCTATTCGCGCGCTTTTCAATATTTATTGTATCGTGCCGGGATTCAATCATTTGTTGTAACCGGATCCAGTATCAATCTGAGTACCGGACTTGCCGAAGGCCATGCGTGGAATCTGGTTCGAATCAATGGGGAATATTATCATACGGATTTGACATGGAGCGATCAGTCATCTGGGATCTTTTATGCCTATTTTAACGTATCGCAAGAACGGATAGAAGAAGACCATATGATTGATGAGAAGGCCTATTCTTTACCGGAAGCGATGTCAACGCATGACAATTATTTTTCGGTATATGGAGGTATTGTTGAGAACCCTGATATTCAACAAATTGGTGAGCTCTTAGCAAAAGGAGGCTTGTCTGCACGTATTTATTGTACGGCAGATAATTATACTGAATTCGGTATATGGTTTTCGGAAAATGTTGCGCAAATTGCTCATGCAGCGGGGGTATCGGGGGCCTTTTTGTATGTTTACCGGACGTTGGGCCGGGAATATGATTTGATGCTTCTTCAGCCGGGAGATGTCAACGGCGACGGCTGTGTTCGTTTTGCCGATGTGCTGTTAGCTGCTAAGTTTGCCGCAGGAATACAAACGGCCAATGAGTATGAACTGTTTTTGGCTGATATGAATCAATCCGGCAGTGTTGATCTTGCGGATGTTTTGGCTATTGCTCGAATGGCGGCAAAAATATTATAATATTTTTGCAAAGCGTGAAGATCATGCATTTTATGACAAGGATATATTTAAGCGGGTCACAGAGATTTTCTGTGATCCGCTCTGTTTTATTGGTATATTTCATTTCCGTAAGGCATATGATGGAATAGTTTCAGAGGCGGAGGGTTTTGGCGTGAGAGTAAGCGATTTTCGATGCAAAGAAGTGATCAATGTAAAAAACGGAGCACGTCTGGGTTTTGTGGATGATGTGGAGTTTGAAGTTGCAACCGGTCAAATCATTGCCATAACCGTATTAGGCCCTGCGCGATTCTTTGGACTTTTCGGCCGCAGTGAAGATTATTATATCCGGTGGTGCGATATACAGAAGATCGGACATGATATTATTTTAATTTGTATGGATGTTCCGAACCGCGTACCGTCTAAAAAATGTTGCGGTTTTTTTAAATCATGGTTTCAATAAAACAGATACAGGCTGTGAATTATATGGAGGACTGAGAATGTTGAAAAAAGTACTATCGATTTGTTTGATTTTTTCTTTACTGGGGACATTATCATTGATTTCCGTTGCGGAAGAACAATCGGATGATGCCATCGCATTTGATGGGTATTCTGATGTCGTATCCTATGTCAAAACCGTTGGTACAGAGGCGCAGGCGGCAAACTTAGATTTAGGTGTGCGATCCGGAGTATTAATGGAAGCCAGTACCGGAACTGTTTTATATTCGGAAAATATGGATGAGAAGTTGCCTCCGGCCAGTGTAACAAAAGTAATGAGTCTATTGTTGATTATGGAAGCCCTGGACAACGGCTTGATCAAAACAGAAGATATGGTAACCACTTCGGAGCATGCGGCTTCCATGGGCGGGACGCAGATTTATCTTGAGGTTGGCGAACAGATGTGCGTCAATGATTTAATTAAGGCAATTGCAGTGCCCAGTGCGAATGACGCCACGGTAGCTATGGCGGAATATATTGCAGGCAGTGAGTCGGAGTTTGTGCGCAGAATGAATGAACGGGCTTCTCAATTGGGTGCTAAAAATACAAATTTTACAAGCTGTACCGGGCTTTTTGATGATTCTGAACATTATACGTCTGCGTATGATATTGCCCTCATTACAAAGGAATTATTAAAACATTCCAGAATTTTCGATTACACAAAAATTTGGATGGATACGTTGCGTGACGGCGGATTTGGTTTGGCCAGCACCAATAAGATGTTACGTACTTATACCGGTATGACAGGGATGAAGACGGGTTATACCAAACTTTCAAAATATTGTTTCAGCGGAACCGCAGAACGTGACGGCATGTCGTTGATTGCGGTTGTGATGGGTGCAGAGACTTCAAATGATCGTTTTGCGGCAACGGCAAAGATGCTGGATTTCGGATTTGCCAGTTTTTCTGTCGCAACAGCACAGCCGGGGGCGCAAGATCCCATTCGTGTAACCAAAGGAACTTCAGATCAGGTCAAAGTTGCCGTACAGGGAGGCTTGTCGATGTTGGTCGGAAAGGGCCAGGATAAATTGATTCAAAGTGAAGTTTCTATTACCGATACTTTGCAGGCTCCGGTAGCAAAGGGGACAGAGGTTGGATATTTGACCTATACACTAAATGGAGAAGTAGTAAAAACTTGTCCGATAGTGACAACGGAAGAAGTGCCAAAAGCAACCTTCCTGGATTATTTCGGTCGTATTTTTCAAAAAATAGTTTATTGATTTTCTTTGGATTAAGATCCGGTAATACATGTGTGAACTTATTTTATAAAATAATTTAAGAAATACCGCCGTTCACTTCGTTACTCTTAGTAAACGGCGGCATTCTTTTCAGTCCTTTTATTCTTCTGCTGCGTCTTCTTTTGTTTTTTGTATCGTTCCGTATGGATGTTGAGGCGGCGCATAAATAGAATATAGTTTTAGCGGAACGCAGCCAATGTTGATGATGTTGTGCCAAGTACAGGCGGGGATCAGAATGGCATAATTACTGTTTATTCTTTTTTGTTCGTTTAAGTGTTGTTTATGAGATCCTATTTGTACTAAGGCGCATCCGCTTTCTATACGGATAAACTGATCTAAATTATCATGTATTTCGATTCCGATATCTTCGCCTACAGGAATACTCATTAAAGTTACTTGTAAATGAGTTCCGGTCCATAGTGCCGCACGGTAGTTGGTGTTCCTTTTAGCCAAACAGTTCATGTTGAAGACCAGTGGGTCGGATCCGTAGTCTTTGATATCGTTATGGAGAGGCAAGTGTCTGTTTCGATTCATCGTTTCATCTCCTTATAAAATCATTTATACTATCATATGAATTTTTTATAAGATGCGTGTATATGATTTAAACAGAGACGTTGTTTTAAATTAAATTTTACGGGGTGAGTATATGATTAAAAATGCATTCACAAAACCTGAAAGATAGATTATTATTGGGATCCCTGTTTTATTTATCATTGGGGGAATTCTTCATTTTGCCTATGCTGTTTTATGGGAAAATCCTATTGTTGCATTGTTTGCCCCGGTAAATGAGAGCATTTGGGAGCATGCAAAGATGGTGGTTTGGCCTGTTATTTTGTGGTGGGTTCTGTATGCCTGTTTTCGGGGAAAGAAACATGATATTGATCAGAAAAAATGGTACAGCGGAGCACTTGCTGCATTGCTGACATCCTTGGTTGTTATGCCGATGTTTTACTATTTTTATACCGGTGCATTTGGGGTAGAAAAACTTTGGGTAGATATTCTTATTTTATTGGTTAGCATTTTGTTGGGCCAGATGCTGGGGCTTCATGTGTATCGGCATGGTAAAGGCATTTCTGTCAAAGTGGTTATCATCCTTTTTATACTGATTGTTTTGTTGTTTATGGCTTTTACTTTTTTTTCCGCCGCATATTCCGTTGTTTTTGGATGGGGTAAGCGGAGCGTATGGGATCATTCTTTAATAAAAATACCGGCTATGTCCTATGAAAGGATGCAGCCGGTATTGATTTTTATATTAATAAAATTTTACGTCCATTCAGTAAACAGATATTGAACCGTTTTATCTTTATTCAAGGGTCAATAGCATCTTCGAAGCAGTAAATTCGCCAGAATTAACAGTACAAGAAAACAGACGTTATATAAGGTAAAATGTAATATATACTTTTTACGTAGGTGAGGGTATTCTTTTGCAAGAGATTTATAAGATATCAAGCTGGCCATCGAGGCAATCAGCGTTCCCAGTCCGCCCAGATTGCAACCCACTATCAATGCATTCCATTGATTCGTAAATCCCGATAACAGCAATGCGGCAGGGACATTACTGATAATTTGACTGGACAAAATGGAAATGGATTCTACGTGATTACTTACAGTCGCAGACAGAAAGTCTTGAAAGATTTCAATTTTTCCTATATTCCCAATAAAGATGAAAAGTGCAAAAAAAGTTCCCAATAGAGAATAATCCACTTTTTTCAGTACCTGTCTGTCAGTGACCAGCAAAAACACTGCGATGATCGCCGCAACAAGGAAAGCCGGAAGAATTTTAAAAATACTGAGCAAACAAAGCAGCAGCCCAATTGCGTAGTAGAATAAATGCCGGTCTTTTTGTAATGCTGAATCCAGTGATACATTGCAGATAGGCTGAGATTTTTTGAGTCCGATCAGAACTGCAAGAAGAATTCCGGATATCGCAACATACGGGAGCATCAGCCAAAACAGCCCTCCGAAAGACATTCCGGATTTTGTATATAAATAAAGATTCTGAGGATTTCCCATGGGAGTCAGTGTGCTTCCCATATTGGCAGCGATTGTTTGCATTATAACAAGTGGAACGGCCAGATGTTCTTGTTTTGCCATACGCAGAACAGTCAGACCGAATGGCACAAACGTAATTAGCGAGACATCATTGGTTATCACCATGCTAAACAAAAACGGTAGTCCCACTAAAACAAACAGCATTTTTTTTGAAGAATGGGTCTTGGATAATAATTGTCCGCCTAAATAGGTGAACAGCCCTGCTTTTTGAAAGCCTTTGATAACAGCCATTAAACTGAATAGCAGCGTTAATGTGTTCCAATCAATATAGTGAACATAGTCCATCGTTGGCCGCACTAAAAACATGGATAAGAGGGCAAACAAGATGGCAATACATAAAACGGTTTCTTTTCGTAAAAAAACAATACTTTTTTGAATCATTTTTTTCATGATGTTGGAGCTCCAGATTCTAATAATAAAAAATCTATGCAGGAAAAATTTCGGACACCCAATTGATATGTTGTTTTCATAGTAAAATAGTTTGAAGATCACATTTTGTGGCGTTATCTTGTTTCAATCATATGCCTGATTTATATATCAATAGGAAAGATCCATAAAAATGAGCCAAATGCAATGATTGCTTAAACGTGATGTGTCAAGCTGCAATAAAAAACATATTTGAGTTTTTGCTATATGCATATAAACCGTCGCGAATTTCTTGGGTTATAAAACATAGCGGTCTAATGGGTACAAAGTGCAAAAGAAAAGGCTGAGGAAGAACACAAGATGCTTTCAGACTATGCCTGATAATTCTAAACACAACAGTAAGTTGATTTTTGCAACTTTTTAATTATGTGCAAATAAAACAATATAAATCACAAAAAAATTGTTACATATTTGCATCACATTCGACATTTTTTTTGTTTTTATTTTAAATAAAGAGTGTTATTATTAAATAAAACAAGAAGGGACTGATTCCAATGTTTTAATTTTATATAAACAGTGTACGCCTAAGAAAAGCTGTTATAAATGCCAATAGACAAATGAGAAAAATTAAAAATTCCAAAATATAAAAATAATGAACGGTATCTGAATACTTTTATCTGAAAGTTAAGTTTGAAATATTTCAGTGTTCTGGTTACTGTTAATTAAATATTTAGGAAGGAATGTGAAAGGAAGTTAATAATGAAAATAAGAAATAAAATAATATCAGTTGTTCTATTCGTTGCATCAGTTGTTTTGTGCTTTTCAAGTTTTAATGTGGGTGTTGTTGCAGCAGAAGGCAACCGATCCTGGCTTTGGCCGGTACCTTCTAGTTCGCGTTTAACCTCGTGCTTTGAGGATGGGAGAAATCATAATGCCATTGATATATCCGCAAGCCAAAATGCAGATGTTGTAGCCTCTTATCCTGGCACAGTATATCAGACACAATATTCAAACACAGGATATGGCAATAATATTGTATTACAGCATACTTTTAATGGTACAACATATTACAGTCATTATAGTCATCTTTACAGAATAGATGTATCACAAGGCGATTATGTACAAGCCGGTCAGCGAATCGGCGGGGTTGGAACTACCGGTAATTCCACCGGCAACCATTTGGACTTTCAAATTTTTAAAGGAAGTATGTCCAACAAACAATATTCTGACCCGTTATTAGATGAATTTTTAAATCTTCCTTCTGATTTTTATACGGACGGCGCCGATCGTACACAGTGTTGTTTTAATTATGTCGCTGAAGTTCGCGATTTGTATGGCTTACCATACCCAGAAGATGATATAACGAGTTCAGGTTTATCAGCACCTTCCTCTATGCAACAAGGTAGCGCGTTCAGTGTTACTGGAACTATAAGTTCTGGTAAATCAGAACTGAAATCTGTTAAGGTCGGTGTATATACGAGTCCTTCTTCAACTTCTTATATTCCCGGCGTAGGGCAAGAGAAAATCTTTACTTCTGGAAACACAGGTACGCCGTCAAATAAATCTTACAATCTCAGTGGCCTTGATGCAGGTATCGTATTTAATAACTTATCACCTGGTACATATTACTATAAAGTAGAGGCAACTAATTACTATAAAACAAAGCAGTTGCTGGTAAAAGAATTTGTAGTAACAGGGTCAATAACCGCCACGCCTGACGTTTTTTATAGAGTACGAACAAGTGAACGCGGATGGTTGCCTGAAGTTAAAAATACAGAGGATTACGCTGGTGTTAGAGGTAGCGCAATAACTGATGTAGCGATAAGAGTTTCAAGTGGAAGTGTAAAATATCGTGTTCATCTTACGAATGAGAATCGGTGGCTGCCTTATGTTACCGGATGCAATATAAACGATGGCAATAACGGTTATGCCGGTAACGGTACACCTATTGATGCCATAGAAGTTATCTATACTCCGCCGTCAGGACATTCGGATACACTTTATTATAAAGTAAGCCCAGTTAACGGTAATTATTTTAGTGAAGTTTCAAACGATTATGCCGGCATCTTTGGCAGAAATATAGACAGGCTTCAAATGCGAATTTCTTAAAAATTAAATACGAATAGCCCTTTAATCATTAACTCATTAAACAATCACCGGTATATATACCGGTGATTGTTTTTTGCTTATAAAGAAAATAATATAATATTCCATTAGAGATTTTTAATAGGCTTAATGTAAAAACAAATGTATTTAGGAACATGCCTTGCAAGAAGGTATTCCATGAAGGTCAACAAATAGACGAATAGAACATTTATTTCTATCTTTTTTGTAAGATTTGCACGTTTCATTTTTCAATTTCACAGAGTAAAAAGAAAAAGCAGCCTATAAAGCCGCTTACATACTGAATGTATAATATAAACACTACCAAATTAAAACTATATAAGGATATATTTGAATGGCGTCTTTATCGGTAGGTGCTGAGAACTTGAAGTTGTTTTGTAAGCTTCTTGCAGTGTACAAAATCGGTGAACGCTTCTTTGATCGGCTGGCTTTGATTTGTGTATCCAAACCTCGTTCTCTTCTTTGCCCTTGGGCATTCATTATGCGTTGTCCGGCAAACCCAGTGTTCCTTAAAAAGCGTATAATTTTCTACATAATACAAAAAGATATTGCACGACGTTTTTAGTCGTTGTGTTTTTGGAGCAGATGACGGGAATCGAACCCGCGTGTTCAGCTTGGGAAGCTGACATTCTACCATTGAACTACACCTGCAAATCAGTGTTTTTATTATACTACGAACCTGCGGCGCTGTCAAGGCTTTTTTTTAAATTTATTATTTTTGTATTGACTTTTTTGTCGGCATCTCCTATAATGAATCTAATGTATATTACAGTAAGACCAGTAGGGGGACATGATGAGAAAGTGTATTGTATTTGACAAGGAAAATCAATGTTTTGAATTATATACACGCAACACTTGTTATGTGTTGGGTGTGTATGGTGGGCAGCATTTAGTTCATTATTATTATGGGGATAAAAAAAATAAAAGCAATCGGTATATTCATAACTACCGTTCTTTTTCGCCATATCCAGAGGATCTTGGAACCTCCTATTCTGCGGATGTCGATTTGTGCGAGATTCCTTTTTTCGGCTCAGGCGATTTTCGTGTTACTGCGTTGAAAATCAGAAATGAAAACGGAGATTGTTGTACTCTTTTTCGGTATAAAGAATATGAGATTTTCCAAGGTCGAAAGAATTTAACGAACTTGCCTTATTGTTTACCTTATGCAGAAGCGGATGATGAGACGCAGACGTTGAAAATCATCATGGAGGATTCTGTTTCTCATTGCACCTTGGAATTGTATTATACGATCTTTTATGATTGTGATGTGATCAGCCGATATCACACCGTAACCTATCACGGAACGGAACAGGTTAAGATTGAAAAATCGATGAGTTTGACATTGGATATCCCTGCCGGCAAGCCGCTTGATAAGCTTACGCTGGAAGGATCATACGGGATTGAGCGGTATTATCCGCAGCGTATCCCGATCGTTTTGGGATGCCAGAGTATTTTTAGCAACCGAGGCGTTTCCAGCCCTCATCATAATCCGTTTTTGGCGGTTTGCGACAGTCGTGCGACCGAGCAAAAAGGGGAAGTATATGGATTTAATTTTAATTACAGCGGTAGTT
This sequence comes from Clostridia bacterium, assembly GCA_014872655.1. Taxonomy (GTDB): domain Bacteria; phylum Bacillota; class Clostridia; order Oscillospirales; family UBA644; genus UBA644. The sequence goes on along the minus strand of WHHJ01000043.1, from coordinate 1,105 downwards.
TTCTGGATGAGATTGAGCTGGATCAAAATCGGATGACCCGAATTCAGATTGGACTCGGACAGGATAATTTCGGTTGGCTGCTCAAGCCGGGTGAAAGTTTTACAACGCCGGAAGCGGTGATGACTTATACCAAAAAGGGTATCGGTCAAATGTCGAGAAACTTTCATGATTTTATCCGCGGTCACATTTTGCCTAAAAAATCTTTGACAGAAAAAAGACCGGTCGTTTTAAATACATGGGAAGCTTCTTACTTTGATATTGATCAGGAAAAATTATTGGTCTTTGCGGAGCAGGCACATCGGGTTGGCATTGATATGTTAGTCATGGATGACGGTTGGTTTGGAAAGAGAAATGATGACCGGGCCGGTCTGGGAGACTGGTTTGAAAATAAAGAAAAATTCCCCGACGGATTGGCCTCTTTTGTGCAAAAAGTAAAACAGAAAGGGGTAAAATTCGGGATTTGGATTGAGCCGGAAATGGTAAATCCGGACAGCGATTTATATCGGAGCCATCCGGAGTGGTGCTGTGCAGCGAAGGGACGTACTCCCAATTTGTCTCGTAATCAGCTTGTTTTAGATATGGCAAATCCAGAGGTTTTGGATTATTTGAAAACCACTTTTTCAAAAACCTTTAAAAATGTGGGGATTGATTATATTAAATGGGATATGAATCGGCACTTATCGGATGTTGCTTCATCGTATTTGCCCAAAGAAAGACAAGACGAAACCTGGTTTCGGTATATGACCGGCGTTTATGAACTATATGAGTGGTTTTTGGAGACTTTCCCGGGCTTGATGATTGAAAACTGCAGTGGCGGGGGCGGCCGTTATGACTTGGGAATGATGAAATACAGTTATCAGATCTGGGCCAGCGATTGTACGGTTCCTGCAGGAAGAATCGGTATACAGGCCGGTTCTGCGATTGCATATCCGCCATGCATGTGCAGCTGTCATGTTTCCAATGCGGAAAATTTAACGCAAGATCCGCAGTATCTTGATTTTGCCTATAAAACGGCTTTAGGAGGCGTTTTGGGGTATGAACTGCACTTGCCGAACATGCCGGATTGGGTAAAAACAACCATTCAAGAACAGGTACGGGAATACCA
>WHHJ01000042.1 GCA_014872655.1 Clostridia bacterium | reverse complement strand
ACTTTGGGACCGGCAATAGAGCCCTCCTTATTAACATGTCCGACAATAAAGATCGGAATTTCTTCTGATTTTGCGATACGCATCAATTCCCCGGTGCATTCGCGGACTTGCGGAACGCTGCCCGGAGCCGAGGAAAGGTCGTCGCGCATCATGGTTTGGATGGAGTCGACAATGACTAATTGAGGCTTTTCTGACCGGATTTTTTCTGTTACCGCGCTAATGTCTGTTTGCGCAAGGACATATAAATTGTTTGTGTTGACGCCCAGTCTGTCAGCCCGTATTTTGATTTGTTTGGAGGATTCTTCTCCGCTGATATATAAAACAGGAAAGGGCAAATGGGCACACATTTGAAGCAGAATAGTGGACTTTCCGATTCCGGGATCTCCGCTGATCAGTACCAGAGAGCCTTTGACGATCCCTCCACCCAGCACGCGATCCAATTCATGGATGCCGGTACTGATGCGGGCTTCTGCTTGAGCGGATATGTCACAAAGCCGAACGCTTGGGGCAATGTTTGCCGGCGACTTTTTTACAGAAGCAGGTGTGTCTGTGATGACTTCTTCAGAGAAAGTGTTCCAGTTGCCACAGGCGGGACAACGCCCGGACCATTTTGCGGATTCGTATCCACATTCGGAACAAATAAATACGGTCTTTTGTTTTGCCAAAAAACTCAATCCTTTTTTCTTTTTTTTCAGTATAACATATTTCTGTTTCTTTTTCAAGAAGTGTTTTGTATTTGCTTGATATGCTTGACTTTTACAGGGGGGTGTGCTAAAATAAAGAATAAAGATAGAGGCATTTGCGGATTGGATTTTTTTTGTTTGTATAGGAGTTAAAAATGGATATCCCAATGAAAGTTTTGCTTTATTTTGAAAATATAGAATCGATTGAAAAATCGGGTGTCGGTATGGCTTTAAAGCATCAGATGCAGGCTTTAAAGAGTGCCGGGGTGGAGTATACGCTAAATCCGGATGATGATTACGATATTCTGCATATCAATACGGTGTTTATGAAAAGTGCGGGCGTAATTAATGCGGCGCGTAAAAAAGGCGCTAAGATTATTTATCATGCACATTCAACGGAAGAAGATTTTCGGAATTCTTTTATATTTTCCAATTTGGTTTCCAAAGTGGTAAAACAACACTTGATTTGGTTGTACAGTATGGCGGATTTGATTTTAACGCCTACGCCGTACAGCAAATCTTTGTTACAGTCTTATGGAATCAAAGTGCCGATAGAATATGTTTCAAACGGGGTGGATTTGAATCGGTTTAATCCGTCCGCGGAAAAGGCCGATATGTTCCGTAAGTATTTTGGGATTCGACCTGATCAAAAAGTGGTCATGTCTTCGGGGCTTTGGATTCGCCGAAAAGGGATTCTTGATTTTATTGAAGTGGCCAGGCAGTTTCCTGATGTAAAATTTGTCTGGTTTGGTCAGACTGCGCTGGCGGGGATTCCCGCTGAGGTTCGGCAGGCGGTAACCAAGAACCATCCCGAAAATGTGATATTCCCGGGTTATATGAGCGGGGATATTTATGAGGGTGCTTTTGCGGCGGCAGACGTCTTTTTCTTTCCGTCTTATGAGGAGACAGAGGGCATTGTGGTTTTAGAGGCTATGTCGTGTAAGACCCCTGTGTTGGTTCGGGATATTCCTGTTTATGACGGTTGGCTGGAAGCGGATGTGAATTGCTATAAAGGAAAAACCAACAAGGAATTTGAAGATAAGTTGCGGCAACTCTTTTCCGGGACCGCTGTTAATGTGCGTCAGGCTGCTTATCAGACGGCCTGTGATCGGTCGATTGAGAATATCGGCATGCAATTGAAGCGGTTTTATGAGCAGGTGTATCAAGACGAAACGGCACGGATGATTCAGCAGTATGCGCAGGCTAATGATCGTCAGGGGAAATTGAATATTGGCCTTTTTTCGGATACGTACGCCCCGGATGTCAATGGCGTTTCAGTTTCTGTTCAGACTTTGCGCAAACAGCTGGAAAAAATGGGACACAACGTATATGTGATTACTTCTTCGGTGAATACGAAACTGGTAGGCTCTAAATTTAGCGACGGCGTTTTGAGAATTCCCGCTATTCGGTTAAAAACATTGTATGGATACGGCATTTCTCGGCCTTATAGCATTCGGGCTTTACAATATATTAAGGCGATGAACTTAGATGTTTGTCATGTCCATACCGAGTTTAGTATGCGGATTTTTGCCAGTCTGGTAGCTTCTGTGTGTAAATTGCCTTATGTGGCAACTTATCATACGATGTATGAAGATTATACGCATTATGTGACGCATGGGTATTTTGATAAAACAGCCAAAAAATTGGTAAGTTGGTATTCTAAGTATTTGGCAGAAAAAACGTGTGAACTGATTGTTCCGTCGATTAAAACCTCTACCGCATTAGAGCGGTATGGGGTAACAAAATATATGCATATCGTTCCGACAGGAATTGATCTTGCCAAGTTTGACCCCCAAAATATCAATTTGAATGAAATTATAGAAATGCAAACGATGTATGGGCTTTCTGGAAAATATTGTTTAGGATATGTGGGGCGAATTGCTGAAGAAAAAAACATTGATATGATTATACAGTGTTTACCCCGGATTTTTCAGCAGGCTTCAGATTTGGTGTTTGTTATTACCGGATATGGTCCTGATGTGGAGAATCTTCAAAAGCAAGTGCATGCACTTCAAATTGAAAATCGTGTTATCTTTACCGGAAAGCAGCCTCCGGAGCAGATTCAAAAGTATTATGCGATGTGTGATGCGTTTATCACAGCTTCTACATCGGAGACACAAGGAATTACGTATATTGAGGCTATGGCGGCCGGGTTGCCTGTAATTGCGCGCCATGACGATTGTTTGAGCGACGTTTTAATAGATGGTGTGACCGGGTTTGAATTTACCGATCAAGATCAACTGGTAGATGCTGTTTTACGGTGTTATAAATTGTCTAAAGAGGCTTACTCGCAGATGAGCCAGAATTGTATGAAAAAAGCATCGGAGTACTCCTTGGAAACATTCGGAAAAAATGTGGAGGATGTATATTATCAGGCAATCGCGCGTAAACAGCGCATGCTGGATCGTCGCAGCTTGGAAAAACGGGCTCATCGAGAAGCTGTTGCAATTGTAAAAAATAATATCAAAGAGGAAATAAAAAATCAGACAACGGGGGAATCATAATGTATTATATCGGTGTGGATTTAGGCGGAACGAATATTGCAGTTGGATTGGTGGATGAACAGGGAAAAATTGTTGCAAAAAAATCGGTTCCGACCGGAGCGGAACGTGCCTTTGAAGAAATTATAAAAGATATGGCCAATTGTATTTTGACGTTATTGCAAAAACAACAGGTTGCATTAGATGAGATTGTGTCTATCGGAATTGGCTCGCCGGGAAATTTGAACACGGAAAAAGGCATTATGGTGTATGCCAACAATTTCAAAGACGGGAAAAATGTACCGATGCGGCAGTTGTTGCAAAAATATATTGATAAACCGGTATATTTAGGCAATGATGCCAATGTAGCCGCTTTTGGTGAAGTCGTTGCAGGGGCTGCAAAAGGATATCAGCATGCAATTATGATTACATTGGGCACCGGTGTTGGCGGCGGAATTATTATCGACGGGAAAATTTATGAAGGCCAAAATTCTGCCGGCGGAGAATTGGGGCATATTTTGCTGATGCATAACGGCGAACTGTGTTCTTGTGGCCGTCGAGGTTGTTGGGAAGCGTATGCTTCGGCTACGGCGCTGGTGCGGCAGACAAAGGCTGCCATGCAGCAACATCCGGAGTCAGTGATGAATGAAACGCCGATGGACCAGGTGAACGGCAGAACGGCCTTTGATGCGATGCGTCGGGGTGATAAGGCGGCTAAGAAAGTGGTAGATACCTATATCGAGTATGTTGCAGAAGGGCTTGTGGATATGGTGAATATCTTCCGGCCGGAAATCTTGATTATCGGGGGCGGAATCTGCAACGAAGGCGATACGCTGCTTGTTCCGTTGCAGGAATATGTGGATCGATATGCTTATGGCGGATCGTTAAATGCGCCGCAGTTGATTGAGGTGGCTCAATTGGGTAATGATGCAGGGATCATCGGCGCGGCAATGTTGGGAAGAAAAACGGTGTAATCAGATACCAAGTGCAAGAATACCGGGATATAAGCTAAAAACAGAAGAATGAGAAGTATAATTGTTGAAAAAAATGACGCCGAGCAGCGATTGGATAAATTTATGTCGAAGATGTTTCGTACCATGCCGCAGTCGATGCTGTATAAATATATTCGATTGAAGTGTGTGCGGGTAAACGGGATACATGTTGGCCCGGAAACGATTTTGCATGTGGGCGACGAGTTGCGGTTTTATATTCGGGACGAGTACTTTCCGGACACACAATCAAGCGGCATTGACTACGCTGGGATCCATCCGGATTTTGGCGTTGTTTATGAAGATACAAATATTTTGGTGATTGATAAACCGGTAGGTTTAATTTGTCAGCCGGATGACAAAGAAGTCCGTAATACATTGAGTAATCAGTTACTTGCTTATTTAACACAACGTGGCGAGTACGATGCGGAGAAAAAACAATCTTTTGTTCCGGCCTTGTGTAATCGCATTGATAAAAATACGCAGGGGATTGTGCTGGCTGCTAAAAATGCATCGGCACTTCGTATATTAAATGAAAAAATCAGACATCGTGAAATCTCAAAGTATTATCAATGTTTGGTTTTTGGAACAATGCCTCAAAAGCAGGCAATGTTAACGGCTTATCTAAAAAAAGATGCAAAAAGCAATACGGTAAGAGTTTCGACAGTTTGTCAAGATTCCAGTTTTCGTCAGATCCGTACAGCATATGAAGTGTTAGCGACGGATGGAACATTTTCGTTATTGCGTGTTCAATTGTTGACGGGACGAACGCATCAGATTCGCGCTCATATGGCTTTTATCGGGCATCCATTAGTCGGAGATACTAAATATGGTGTCAATGCGCGTAATCGAGGGCTTCCGTTTCGATATCAGGCATTATCTTCGTGTGAAGTTGTCTTCGATTTTGGTTCGGATGCGGGATGCTTGAATTATTTGAAAGGAAAACGATTTTCCGTCAAACCGTTTTTTGCGGATTATGAGATCGTAAAAAATTTGAAACCGGGCTGTTAAGCCCGGTTTTTCCATTTATATAAGTCATTCTTCATTGTATAGTTGAATCTTTATTTTAATATTGTTTAGACGTGTCTAAATACAATTTCTCGACTTGAATCACGGCAAAATAGGTGGGATTATATTCCTGAACCTTTTTTCGGATTTCTGCTGCAATTTGTGCATCCGTTTTTTTGTATTGATGGGGAACCGCTACATCAAAAATCAAATTGACATGAGTTTGGCCGTGTACAATCCGAAAATCGTGAATCGATAATTCTTCGCCCACTTGCGACACAAGTTGTGTGACGGTTTGCCGGAGATTTTCTGTGAACGGATCGTGAATGTCAACAGGATCCATATGAATGGTTGCCGTACAATGGAATTTTTGACGCAGTTCCAGTTCGATAATGTCAATGCTGTCGTGCATTTGCAGAATGTCCGCGTCGCTGGGAACTTCGGCATGCAGGGAAACAATACAGCGACCAGGGCCGTAATCATGGATAATGAGATCGTGTATGCCGATAATGTCTTGATGGGCAAGAACGAGTTCTTTAATTTGTTTGACAAATTCTGGATCCGGTGCTTTTCCAAGCAGAGGTGTCAGACTGTCTCTGGCTGTTTGAATACCGGTATAAAGAATGAAAGCTGCTACTAACAGTCCCAGATAGCCGTCTATATGTAACGTAGGAATAAACCGGGTAATGAGGAGCCCAATAAAGACGATTGAGGTCGCAGCCACGTCGGACAAGGAATCCATAGCCGTTGCTTTGATTGTAGAAGAATCTATTTTCTTTGACAATTTTCTGTTAAAGAAAAACATCCATAATTTAACTAAGATGGCAGCGGCAAGAATGCAGATAGAAAAAAGTTCAAAAGTTGTTTGTTGTTGAGCCGAAATAATCTTTTCAAAAGAACTTTTCAATAACTCTACACCCACTAATAGTATGGCAACAGAAATGCCTAGCCCGGTGACGTACTCATATCTGCCGTGTCCAAAGGGATGTTCATCATCCGCGGGACGCTGGGCCAATTTAAATCCTAAAAAAGTGACTACCGAAGATCCTGCATCTGATAAATTGTTGAACGCATCGGCAATAATGGAAATTGAAGAAGTGAAGATGCCGGCAACCAATTTCGCAGTAAACAGACAAAGGTTGAGGATGATTCCGACAATTCCGCTTAAGACACCGTATTTGGAGCGAATATCTGGGTTTTGAGTTTGATCATAATTTTTTATAAAACAGCGAATTAAAAAATCAGTCAAGGCAAAAGACCTCCTGTTTTTGTCTATAAAAATAAATGGGAAGACCGCGAAATACGCGGTCTTCGATTATTTACATAAAATGCTTAGTGAATAATTCCTTCTGCAAGCATCGCGTCTGCCACTTTCAAAAATCCTGCAATGTTTGCGCCTGCAACCAGGTTGCCCTCCATGCCGTATTCTTTGGCGGCTGCGGCAGAGTTTGTATAAATATTGACCATGATATCGTGTAATTTTTGATCTACTTTTTCTTCCGTCCAGTTCAACCGTTGAGAGTTTTGGCTCATTTCAAGACCGGATGTAGCAACGCCGCCGGCATTGGCTGCTTTAGCCGGACCAAACAATATGCCGTTGTCCAAAAAGACTTTTGTGGCTTCCAAGGTAGATGGCATATTGGCTCCTTCTGCAACTGCGATACAACCATTTTTTACAAGCGTTTTTGCAGATTCTTCGTTCAGTTCATTTTGTGTTGCGCACGGCAGTGCAATATCGCACGGAACTTCCCATACATTACCGTTCGCATGATATTCCGCATCCGGAACATATTTGACGTATTCACTGATCCGTTTGCGTTGAACTTCTTTAATTTGTTTCAATACTTCAACGTTAATACCGTTTTTATCATAAACATATCCGCCGGAATCGGAAACGGTTACAACCGTCGCGCCTAACTGTTGAGCTTTTTGTGCGGCGTAAATAGCAACGTTTCCGGAACCTGAGATCGCAACCTTTTTGCCTTTAAAGCTTTCTCCCTTTGACAACAACATTTGTTCGGTAAAGTAACACAGTCCGTAGCCGGTTGCTTCGGTTCGGATACAGGATCCGCCAAAGGACATTCCTTTTCCGGTCAGGACACCGGAAAATTCGTTCCGCAGTCTTTTGTACTGTCCAAATAGATATCCGATTTCACGTCCACCTACACCGATATCTCCGGCCGGGACGTCTGTAAATGAACCAATATGCTTGCTGAGTTCGGTCATAAAGCTTTGGCAGAAACGCATGATTTCTCCGTCAGATTTTCCTTTGGGATCAAAGTCTGAACCTCCTTTACCGCCGCCCATAGACAGACCGGTCAGACTATTTTTAAAAATTTGTTCAAATCCTAAAAATTTAATAACAGATAAGTTTACGGTCGGGTGAAAGCGAAGTCCTCCCTTGTAGGGACCGATTGCAGAGTTGAATTGTACACGGTATCCGCGATTTACTTGAACTTTTCCGTTGTCGTCTACCCAGGAACAACGGAAACTGATAATCCGTTCGGGTTCTACTAACCGATCAATGATTCCAGCTTCTACGATATCGGGTCTTTTTTCTATAACAGGTTCAATGGACTCTAAGACTTCTTCAACGGCTTGAAGAAATTCTTTTTGTTCCGGATCTCTTTGTTGTGCCTTATTATAAACTTTTTTTAAGTATTCATTTTTGATCATGCTACATCCTCCGAATTTGTCTAATAATTTGTTTTGATTTTATTCTTTTTTAGCATAAATTTCAAGTAGAAAGTTTGATATGTGCGATATAATTGGCAAAAAAAACGATGACACAAAAAAGACATATTTTTTCTGTGTAAAAGTTTGTCCGCGGTTTTATCGTATTTTTTCTCTTTTCCTCTTTCTTTAGGATATGCGAAATGTGTCTTTTTTGTGTCTTGATGGCCTACGGAAAAGCTTGAGGCTGTTTGGCCTATTTTTGGTTTTTACACTTGAAATTTTTGTTATTCTATAGTATAATAAAAAAAAGATTTATATTGTGGGGTATTCTGCATATGGCTGAAAAGAAGTTGGATAAAACAGCGGATAAAAAAGTTTCTGATAAACAGAAGGCGCTGGAAGCTGCGATTTCGCAAATCGAAAAGCAATTTGGTTCGGGATCTGTCATGGTTCTGGGACAGAATAGCAATATGGAAGTCGATGCTATTTCTACGGGATCTTTTTCTTTGGATTTGGCGTTAGGAATCGGCGGCGTTCCGAAAGGCCGTATCGTAGAGATTTATGGTCCTGAAAGTTCCGGTAAAACAACCGTCGCGTTGCATGTCGTGGCCCAGGCGCAAAAAGCCGGTGGCACCGCCGCTTTTATTGATGCGGAGCATGCATTGGATCCTGTTTATGCAAGACAGCTTGGTGTAGATGTGGATTCGTTGCTGGTTTCTCAGCCGGATAACGGCGAACAGGCACTGGAAATTACGGAGACCTTGGTTCGTTCCGGTGCAATTGATGTAATTGTTGTGGACTCTGTTGCCGCGCTGGTACCAAAACAAGAGATTGAAGACGGTATGGGCGATGCGCACGTAGGATTGCATGCACGGTTGATGAGCCAGGCGCTGAGAAAGCTTGCGGGTGTGATTTCGCGCTCAAATTGTGTGGCGATTTTTATCAATCAGTTGCGTGAAAAAGTAGGAGTGGTTTACGGAAATCCGGAAGTCACTACAGGTGGTCGTGCACTGAAGTTTTATTCGACGGTACGGATGGAAGTCCGTAAAGTGGAATTGTTAAAATCCGGAACGGAAGTCATTGGCGCACGTACGAAGGTCAAAGTAGTGAAAAATAAAGTGGCACCGCCGTTTAAAGAAGCCGAATTTGATATTATGTATGGAAAAGGCATTTCTCGTGAGGGAGAAGTGCTGGATAGTGCGGTGAAGTTTGGCATTGTTGAAAAATCCGGGGCTTGGTTCTCTTACCAGGGAGAGAAATTGGGGCAAGGCCGAGACAAGGTAAAAGAATATTTGCACCAAAATCCTGAGTTTATGGAGCAGTTGGCGGATCAGGTGAAAAGTGCGATTCATGCCGGACAGGAACTTGCTGCAGATAAGCCTGTGGTAAAGGCTGCCGCCGCAGCTGAGCGTGAGACGGGACGAAAGGTTTCGTTGAATATCTCAGCAGACGATTTTGAAGATGAGGATTAAGATAGAGCCTGCGAAAAACAGCTCATTGTATCAAATTTATTCTCCGGCTGGTTTTGAATTTTCGATCAGTGCCAAGGGGATTTTTGAGACAGGCCTTTCAACTGAAAAAGAAATTGAAGAAGCTTGCTTGGAGCAGGGTCGAGCTTATGCGGCGCGTGAAAAAGTGTTGCGGCAGGCGATTTATTATCTGGGGTTTCGCGATTATTCTGTGGGCGAAATGTTGGATAAATTGGCGCGTCAGGGAATTGACGGCAGTGATGCAGTGGATCAATTGGTTCGGATGGGATATATCAATGATGATACCTATGCGGATCGCATTATTGAAAAATATGGTAGTCGTTATGGTAAAAGACGCGTTGCGCAGGAATTGCAAAAGCGTAAGATTGATCGGCTGATTTGGCAAGAAAAATTAGAGCAGTTGCAGACGGATCCTATAGCAGAAATCAGTCAGACGCTGCAAAAAAGAGTAAAAGGTTTGCCGATTGAAGATTTACGGGAAAAGCAGAAACAGTATACGTATTTTTTACGCCGGGGTTACGACGGCGAAGACATAAAAAAGGCAATTGCGCTGTATAATGAGAATGTTAAGGAAGACGTTGAGTGATGAAGAAAGTCGGATTGATCGCATTAGGGTGCGCGAAAAATCGTGTGGATGCAGAGGTGTTGTTGGGAATTTTGCAGCAGCACGGATATCAGATCTGCAATGATTTGAGCGTTTGTGATGCGGCGATTGTGCATACGTGTACTTTTATTGATGATGCCAATACGGAATCGATTGAGGCAATTTTAGAGGCCGCTGAGTACAAGACACACGGGCATTTGAAAAAACTGATTGTGACAGGATGTATGGCACAGCGATATCAGAAGCAGATCATTGAATCGATGCCGGAAGTGGATGCGGTATTGGGCAGTAAAAGTTTTGACCGAATTTGTGAGGCGATCGAGGCAACAGACGGATATGAGCATTATGCTCCGCTTTCTGTTCCCACCCCGGAAGGGATGCGGATCTTGACAGAAAAGCCTTATTCCGTTTATGTCAAAGTTGCCGACGGATGTTCGAATCATTGTTCTTATTGTGTGATCCCTTTGGTTCGCGGCGAATTTGATGCCAGAAAATATGAAAATGTAATGGCAGAGATAAAGGATTTAGTGGGGCGAGGCGCAAAAGAAATTAACCTGATTGCGCAGGATACCACTCGGTATGCGGACCTTTGCCGGGTCATTCGAGAGACTTGTCGAATCGATAGCGTAAAATGGGTGAGGGTGTTATATTGTTATCCGACGACCATTCGGGATGAAATGCTGCATCTGATGGCAGAAGAACCTAAATTTGTACCTTATATTGATTTGCCGTTGCAACATGCGTCAGGACGCATTCTCAAGCTGATGAATCGGCGGGGCGATGATGTTTATTTACGGGATTTGATTGCGCATATTCGAAGCATTGTTCCGGATGTTTCATTGCGTACAACGTTTATTACGGGTTTTCCAAAGGAAAGCGAAGAGGACTTTGAAATTTTAAAGAAGTTTATAAAAGATATTCAGTTTAATAATTTGGGCGTCTTTCCGTATTCTCGTCAGGAGGGGACTGCAGCTGGGAAAATGCGGGGACAGGTTCCGCAAGCTGTTCGGCAGACTCGGGCTGATTTGTTGATGCAGCAACAGCAACGGTTGTTAAGAACTATCAACAAGCAATATGTCGGCAATGTTTATGATGTTTTATGTGAAGGAAAACAGTCCCACTCGGGCAAGTATGTGGGGCGGGCATATTTTCAGGCTCCCGATGTGGATGGCAGGATTTTGTTTACTTCGGATACTCCGGTAGAAGAGGGAACGTTTGTGCGAGTTCGGATTGAGAGATTCCGGCAATATGATTTATACGGAAAAAGGGTGGATTAAATTGAAAGTGAATCGAAACATTCCCAATATATTATGTATATTTCGGATTATCATGATTCCGTTTATTTTGATTTTTATGTTGGATAACCCGGTCAGTGAGATGTTAGCGGTCTGGGTTCGGATGTTGATTGCAGGAATCTTGTTTGGCATTGCCATGCTGACGGATTTGTTTGATGGTAAAATTGCGCGCAGATATGATTTGGTGTCTAATCTTGGAAAGTTTTTGGATCCGATTGCGGATAAGATGCTTGTTGTCAGTGTGCTGTGTGCTTTTGTCGGAAATGATGTGATGCCCGTTTTGCCTTTAATTATTATTATTGGGCGAGAATTTTGTGTGACGATGCTGCGGATGATTGCAGCTGGAACGGGGGACGTTTTATCTGCTAAAATTTGGGGAAAGGTTAAGACGACATTGCAGGCAATTGTCATCGGTGCGGTTTTTGTTTATCTGATGGTGATGTACATTTTAAATCCGGATATTGCCGGCTTCGGTTCCGGATGTCCGTTTTCGCTGGTGCCGGGAATCTTAGTCTGGATTCTGGCAATTGTGACGGTTATATCTGCTGTTCCGTATTTTAAAGGTTCAAAAAAGTATTTAAGGTGAGACATATATGGGTAAATTAAAAGAGGATATTGCTGCGATTAAAGACCGAGATCCTGCTGCGCGTTCCAGTTTTGAGATTTTTATGTGCTATGCCGGTCTGCATGCCATTATTTATCACCGGATTGCAGGTTGGTTTTATCGGCGCCATTTGTTTTTTTTAGCACGTTGGATTTCACAGTTTGCGCGGCGAAGAACCGGGATTGAAATTCATCCTGCGGCCAAAATCGGACGAGGTCTTTTTATTGATCACGGTATGGGTGTTGTGATTGGCGAAACGACCGAGATTGGAGATAATTGTACGATTTATCAAGGAGTCACGTTAGGCGGAACCGGGAAAGAAAAAGGGAAACGGCATCCGACGCTCGGCAATAATGTGGTGATTGGCGCCGGAGCAAAATGTTTGGGCTCTTTCACGATCGGAGATAACAGCAAAATTGCTGCGGGTGCTGTTGTTTTGTGTGATATCCCCCCGAATTGCACGGCCGTTGGTGTGCCTGCTCGAGTAGTGCGCCGCGACGGCATGCGGATTAATAATTTGGATCAGGTACATATTCCGGACCCGGTATCTCAGGAAATTTGCCGGTTGCAGGCGCAGGTTGACAAAATGATAGCGGTTGCCGAAGTGGAGAAAGAGGAAAAATAAAATGATTTGTTTGTATAATACACTGACCAGAAAAAAAGAAGAATTAAAATTGCATGAGCCCGGAAAGGTAAAAATGTATACATGCGGTCCTACCGTATATCACTTTGCGCATATCGGAAATTTACGGACTTATATTATGGAGGACGTTCTGGAACGGTATTTGCGTTATAGTGGGCTGGAAGTGACGCGTGCGATGAATATAACGGATGTCGGGCACTTGTCCAGCGACGCCGATACGGGCGAAGATAAGATGTTAAAAGGTGCAAAGCGGGAGCATAAAACGGTGATGCAAATCGCTGAGTTTTATACGAACGCTTTTTTTGAGGATTGTAAAAAATTAAATATTCGTAAGCCGGATATTGTAGTGCCCGCAACCAGTTGTATTGATTCTTATATTAAAATGGTTTCGGAACTGCTGCAAAAAGGATATGCGTATCAGGCCGGCGGCAACATTTATTTTGATACTTCAAAACTGGAAGAATATTATGTGTTCCATAAGCACGAACAGGAAAATCTGGAAGTCGGTGTTCGGGACGATGTTTTTGAAGACGAGAACAAGCGCAATAAAAGCGATTTTGTACTGTGGTTTACGAAATCTAAGTTTGAAGATCAGGAATTAAAATGGGATAGTCCTTGGGGTAAAGGGTATCCCGGTTGGCATATTGAGTGTTCGGCCATCAGTATTCGATATTTAGGCGAATATCTGGATTTGCATTGTGGTGGAATCGACAATGCTTTCCCGCATCATACCAATGAGATTGCTCAATCGGAAGCCTATTTGGGGCATCCATGGTGTCCGCACTGGTTCCATGTACGGCATTTGAATACTTCCGGCGGAAAAATGAGCAAATCCAAAGGTGGTTTCTTAACGGTTTCGGTATTGGAAGAACAAGGATATGATCCGCTTGCGTACCGGTATTTTTGTTTGCAGTCCCACTATTCCAAGTCGCTGGTATTTTCATTTGAAAATCTAAAGAATGCACAGACTGCATACGAGAAATTATTAAATCGGGTTGCAGCACTGTCAGACAGTGCGGAAAAGGATGTGGATCAGTCGGCTGCAGAGCCGTTCCGCAAGGCGTTCCGGACTGCGCTGGATTCGGATCTGAATACATCTCTTGCCGTTACTTGTGTGTATGATGTGTTGAAAGCAGACCTTAATGATGCAACGAAAAAAGCGTTGGTGGAAGAATTTGATCAGGTTCTGGCGCTGGGACTGAATGATGCGGCTGCTCGTGTGGTTTGTTCGGATTTGCCTCCGGAGGAAGTTGCGCGGATTGAGCAGTTGATTGCGCAGCGGGCAGAGGCAAAGAAGAACCGGGATTATGCACGTGCGGATGCCATTCGGGATCAGTTGAAGGCCGAGGGTATTGAGGTGACGGATACTCCGCAGGGAGCGACGTGGAAAAAGATTTGATTCTCGGCGTTTGATGCGGAGGATTTATGGATACAGGATTTGAGAGCAATGTGTCGATTCTGGATGGGATCGGAAAACGGCGAGCCGAACTTTTAGCGGCCGCCGGAATTTGTCGTGTAGGAGATTTATTGGATTATTTCCCTCGAACCTACTTGGATTTGAGCGAACCGGTGAGCATTGCATTTTTGGTTGACGGCGTTCATGCTGTCGTTCGGGCTGAGATTGTAAAACCGGTCCGAAAGGTTCGTTTGCGCAAAAATATGACACTGTATCAGTTTGTCGTAGATGACGGCAGCGGTTGTTTGGAAATTGTTTTATTTAATCAGGAATATGTAGCCACCCAGATGACGGTTGGAAAAGAATTTATTTTCTTTGGAACCGCCACGCGAAAGGGACACCGTTTTGAAATGGCCTCTCCTTTGATAGAAACGGTTGATCATGCCGGAATTTTACCGGTTTACCGGCTTTTTGGCGGGTTCTCACAAAAGTTGGTGCGGCGCTGGGTGGAACAAGCGCTGAAAATTTCTTTGCCAAACATTGAAGAGATTTTGCCGCAGGATATTTTAGAACGTTACGGATTGATGTCTCGTCGGGAGGCATATTCTGCCGTTCATTATCCGCAGAACATGCAAACGCTGAAAGAGGCCCAGCACCGGTTTGTGTTTGAGGAATTGTTTTTATTTTCGTTGGGGTTGCATACGATTCGTGCCAATCGTCAAAAAAAGACGGCACCGGCTTTGGACCAAGAGATTGATATGTCGGATTTTTATGCGGCCATTCCGTATTCTTTAACGCGAGCCCAACATCGTGTTATTGAAGAATGTATTCAGGATATGAAAAAAGATATTCCGATGACGCGGATGATTCAGGGAGATGTCGGAAGCGGAAAAACGGTGGTAGCCGCGGCCGTGATTTATTATACGGTGAAAAACTCAAAACAAGCCTGTCTGATGGCGCCTACGGAAATACTGGCGGTTCAGCATTATGAGTATTTTCGGGATTTGTTTGAGAAGTTTGGATTATCTTGTGCCTTGTTGACGGGGAGTACAAAGCCTGCGCAGCGGCGTCAGATCATGGAACAATTGCAGTCAGGCGAGATGGACTTGCTGATCGGAACGCATGCGCTGATCCAAGATTTTGTACAATTTCGGAATTTGGCGTTGACAATTGTAGACGAGCAGCATCGTTTCGGCCTCAAACAGCGGTCACAATTATCTCAAAAGGGAATCTGTCCGCATATGTTGGTGATGTCCGCGACCCCGATCCCTCGTTCACTGGCATTGATTTTATATGGTGAAATGGATTTGTCTGTGATTGACGAATTGCCTGCGGGACGAAAACGTGTTTCTACGTTTTTAGTTTCTTCCGATTATCATACACGGATGTACCGGTATTTACGGGAACAGGTTGCTCAAGGCGGACAAGCTTATGTGGTGTGTCCGTTGGTGGAGAATGGTGAGGACGATTCGCTGAAAGCGGCGACAGCGTATGCCAAAGAATTGACGGATTTGTTTTTGCGCGGACTGGATGTGAGGTATTTGCACGGCCGGATGAGCGCGACAGAAAAAGAAAATGTTTTGCATGATTTTGTAGACGGAAAGGTCAAAGTGCTGGTTTGTACGACGGTAATTGAAGTCGGCGTGAATGTACCAAATGCCAATATTATGATTATTGAAAATGCGGAGCGGTTTGGTTTATCTCAGCTGCATCAGTTGCGCGGCCGGGTGGGGCGCGGAACTAAAAAGTCGTATTGTTTTTTGGTAAGCGATACCGAAAATGCCGTGACTAAAGAGCGCCTTTCTTCGTTTTGCGCAACTAATAATGGATTTGAAATCAGCCGTAAAGATTTGCAGATGCGCGGCCCCGGAGATTTCTTCGGACAGCGGCAAAGCGGATTGCCCTTGTTTCGGCATGCGGATTTGATTCGGGATATGGAGACGCTGAGTGCTGCGCACGAAGCAGCTCGGCAGGTAACTCAGAATCCCGCTTGGTTTGCTGAGCCAAGTTTGGTTTATTTGAAACAAGCGGTTTTACATCTTTTTGATCAGACGGATTTAAATATATTAAGTTGAGGTGTTGGATATGGCAGAAAAAGTAAATTTAAAAGACGTGTGTGCGATCGATATTCATTCGCATTACAATGACGGAAATGAGTATGATTCTCCGACGAATGATATTTATCAGTGTGATTTGGATTTTTTGCGGAAAGAATATGATGCCAGCAATATCGGAATCGGGTGCTTTTCTTCATTTCCGAGTGTTGTCGTTAATAAAGTCGTTTATGAAGAAAACGAACTGGCAGAGAAGTTTGCCGCAGAAATTCCTTGGTTTTATCAGTGGGTCGTTATTTATCCGGGCGATCCTCGGACCTATGAGCAGGCGGATCGAATGCTGAAAAATGAGAAGTGTATCGGAATTAAAATCCATGCAGGATATCATCAGTATTCGTTAGAAGAAGAAGGCGATCGGATCTTTTCGTTTGCTGCTGAACGCGGTGCGACCGTTTTGATGCATCCCGATTATTTGCGGGCTGTTCCGGATTTTGCGAATAAATATCGTGATTGTCGGATTATTGTTGCGCATCTGGGTACTTATGAACATGTAGAGTGTATTGAAAAATCAAAATGGGGAAATGTTTATACCGATACTTCCGGCAGTGCCAGTGCACAAAATAATATTGTGGAATTTGCGGCTTCTCGGATTGGTGCCGATCGGATTTTGTTTGGTACGGATACGTATTCTTGCGGTTTTCAGCGGGGACGGATTGAGTATGCACGGTTGACCGACGATGAAAAACTGGATATTTTATATCGAAATGCGCTGCGTATGTTCCCCAAATTAAAGTTTGTGGATCAAAAATAGAAAATATGAGATCAAAAAGATCGGGGATATTCCCCGATCTTTTTAGTGTGCTAACATGTTTTCGATAAAAATGCCGTATCCCCGAGTGGGAGAATCGATGAGTACATGCGTGACGGCTCCGATGAGTTTTCCGTTTTGCATAATGGGGCTACCCGACATCCCTTGAACGATGCCGCCGGTTTTTTCCAACAGGCGTTCATCGGTGACTTCCAAAATCATATTTTTGGTTGTTTGCTGTGTGTTTTTATTGATCTTTACAATTTGAATTTCATATTCTTGCACGCCGGAATCATCGAGGGTACAATAAATCGTTGCGGGTCCTTCGGTAACTTGTTGTTTTAACCCGATTTGGACTTCTTTGCCGGTATAATCAAAATCCGCATCGATATCGCCGAAAATTCCTTCCATTTCATTGCTGTATAAAGTGCCGATTACTTCATTTTCAAACACGCCCTGCAGTTCACCGGGGCTGCCTTGTGTGCCTTTTTTTATCCCGGTAATGCTGCTTTTGAGCACTTCTCCTTTTTGTAAAGGCATGATTTGTCCGGTATCGATGTCAGAGATGCTATGTCCTAATGCGGCAAAAGTTTTGTTTTGAGGATCATAGTAGGTGATGGTTCCGATTCCGGCCGTACTGTCACGGACCCAAAGCCCGATTTTATATTTCCCGGTTGCAGATTCGAGAACCGGATATAGTTCGGTATAAAAAGTTAATTCGTTTCGTGTTGCTTTTACTGTTAGTTTTTGCCCTTTG
>WHHJ01000041.1 GCA_014872655.1 Clostridia bacterium | reverse complement strand
AATAGGTCGAGGGCTTGACCCCATCTTGATCAGATACTCTGTTTGCTAAGAAAGCAGTTCGATATTCAGTTTTGAGGGTACATCCCTTGACAGGAAAGCATGAAAGTGCTAGACTGTTACAAGAAAAAGAGAAGCATGACAAGCGCCATGTGAATGGCCGGTGTCGATGACGGTGAGGTTCCACCTGTTCCCATTCCGAACACAGAAGTTAAGCTCACTTGTGCCGAAGATAGTTGGCTGGAAACGGCCTGTGAAAATAGGTAGATGCCGGCTTCTCTTTTTTATTATGGCCCGTTGGTCAAGCGGTTAAGACAGCGGCCTCTCACGCCGTTAACGTGGGTTCGATTCCCGCACGGGTCACCAAGACAGCATAATCCGAACTTAATTCTCTATGAGAATGGGTTCGGATTTTGTTTTTGTATTAGCGAGCTATATGCGAAGTAGCGCGCAAAAAGTGGCGGTAGTTTGAAAACGACTACTGCTACTTTTATACTTATAGATTTCAGCTTAAGATGTGGATGTGCAGTGATGCAAAGTTGATTTTTTGTTTACATTAAAGAGTAATTGTGGTATATTAAATATATAGATACGTTAATTATTGTAATGTAAAAACGTATCGTTAGATAATTTGTATTTTTTAGAGTCGGTCTGGGTAGGTGATTAAGATGGCTGATAATAGTAGAGCGATTAATCGTGTTTTCACGCGAAAAGTTATCAGCGATCTGGTACAAGATGGAAAAAGCGATGTGTTTGATTACGTTGTGAAGCGTTATGTTGAAAATCCTTCGGAAAAGACTCATGGCCAACTAATAAGTGAAATATATGCGAGGCTTAATCAGCAACAACGCAATGAGTATTTTTATATGAATACATTGTTAAATAAGTTGCTTTGCGGAATTCATAATGTGAATACAACAGCGGCGTTTTCTCAAGTTAGAATAGAACATTCGATTGCGGACTTTGTTATGATAAATGGAGAAGGACGCGTATATGAGATAAAATCAGATCTCGACAATTTTAGTAGACTTCATAATCAATTGCAGGATTATTTCTGCGCATTTAACAAAGTATCAGTTCTTGCATCCATACATGAGCAAGAAAAAGTACGAGACGTTTTATCTTCTTTTGGAGAAATGGGAAATGCAGTTGGAATTTATGTGCTATCAGAGCAAGGAACGATATTTAGTAAGGAACGAAGCAGAGAACCTGTAGAATATAATGCAAATCTTAGGCATTCTAGCATATTTAAGCTTTTAAGAAAAAAAGAATATGAAAATTTATTAAAAGAGTATTTTGGTTTCGTTCCAGAAGCGGAGCCTGTATTTCGTTTCCGCGTATGCTTAGAAAAATTTGAAAAAATTCCAATCTTAGAGGCACAACATTTGGCGTTGCAGGAAATGAAAAAGCGTAGCAAAATTACAGTCGAGCAATTTGGAAAGATACGACCAGAATTGAAAGCTGTAGTATATTTTTCGAGTTTAGAGAAACAAACAACGATTCTTAATCAATTACTGGATACACCATACAGGAGGTAGTAATACCATGTATTTCCCTTATTTTCGCGGAAGACAATATGAACTCCTCGCGCTAAAAGAACTTGCATCTCAAAAATTGATTTCTGAATCGATTATCCCTATTGTAGAACCGATAAAGCAGATTCCTGCGCTAAAGAATGCATTGAAAGCTTTTAATGATACAGGGTTGCCAATTGGAATTATTGTGAATCCGGAGGTAGGAGGTCTTGTTGGAAAATCGAATGAAATCTGTTCGATTTTGTCAACATATCAAAGCACAGCATTCCCAGGAATTCTAATTAATGATGACACACAATCAGCACTTAAAGAACTTGATAAGGAAAAATTTAATCAGGAATCGTTGTTAACTATAGTGGATGATCAAGACAAGCGACAGGTGTATGAAAATATGGGCTTGAATTGTGCTCGATATACGCTTTGCCCGTTTGATAGATACGTAATGCAAATGTCGATAAAAAACGGAGTCCTTTTTGAAGATAAATTCAGAAAAAGAAGTAGGAACGCAGATTATCCAGAAGACGAACCTTTTTCTAGAGATCATTTGGACTTTAGTGAAATTGCATTTGGTGGTAACAAGTTTGTTGGATTTGGAGATTATTCTATTATAGGAAAAGAATATAATGAATCTGGCTTTGCGCCATATGCAGTGGCGATTCATATAGTCTATTTTGCAAATGATGCTTCGCTGAGAATTCGTCATTTTGTTTCAGATTCTAATGATGATATAACTGATGTTGCAGGAAAATTTTATGAAGCGGTATCGAAACTTCATAAGTGGTATACAACGGAGGGACAAGAGCGCCAGTTAACAGTGGGGCTGAAAACATTGCTAGACCATTATCATAATAAAACATATCCAGGATTGCCTACTTTGAAGAAACTTTCTGTGATGCATCATCTTGAACTTGTCGGTCGATATTTGGATGGAGAAAAAAAGTAATGAATTGTTGTGCCAACTGTTTTTCAGATGAGCAAATAAAAAAGATTATTGCAGACAATGGCCATACCGGAAATTGTGATTTTTGTGGGGAAAAGGATACCCAGGTTTGTAGTGTTGACGAGGCAACGGATATATCGGACTTGATATCGGATGTTTTGAGTGTCTATGAAGAAAATAAACAAGGAAGACCTCTTTTTAGCGCAATAATCGAGGATTGGAATATTTTTAGAAAAGATATTCCATCCTCTAATAAACTGATAGAGGCTTTTTGCTCTACCATATATGATGATGGTAAAGAAAATCACAATGTTTATGTAGAAATCCCTAAAGCACAACGCGAAGAATATGGTGTCTTTTCGGGACATACATGGGACGAATTTTCTAATGCAATAAAGAGTAAAAACCGATTCCATAATAATTATTTTAAGGCTGATCGATTCTCACCGTTTTTAGGATATTCAATAAAAAAATATCCAAAAGGAACGGAATTGTACCGCGCACGAATTTGCAATGATGAAAAAGGATTTCAAATAAGTGAAATGGGCGCACCGCCAGCACATTTAAGAAAGGCAGGGCGGGTAAATCCTGAAGGCATAGGTGTTCTGTATTTGACATCTGATGAGCAAACAGCACTGAGCGAGGTAAGGGCGGGGACATTTGATTATGTGACGATTGGAACATTTCAATTAAAAAAGGAAATTAGAGTTGTAAATATTTCGGAATTAAATAAAATCAGCCCCGTCTTATATTCGAGCAACATAGAATCACTTTCTGCAAATACAAAAATATTTAGGGATATAGCAAATGAAATAGCGAAGCCACTTAGAAGAAATGATAGTACACTTGCATACTTGCCAACACAATTTATTACGGAATTTATTAAGAGTAATGGATATGCAGGGGTTGCATATACAAGCACTATGGGAACAGAAGGTATAAATGTTGCTGTTTTTGATGAATCTCTATTTAAATGTGTGGCAGTTCATACAGTAGAGATTAATAATATTAGCTATGCCTATGGAGAAATTGAATAGGACATTGGCAAAAAATTGTTTCAAAAAGAGCAAGAGCGCGGCCATAAATGGCTGCGCCCTTTTTGAATATAGGGATAGTTTAAAATGATTGAATCTTATGGAGCGCTTTATTTTGACATCCCTCGTTCATAATCCCTTTGGATATAAGGAAGAATAAACTTCGCGAATTGATTTATGTAAGCGGAATCAATTTGTGGATCTTTGATAGTGGGGAGAATCTGGGCGTCAATTTGCGTATTATCAGAAGGATTTTTCGACACACAGAACTCCTTTTAGTCAATAATGAGCAAATCGAGGATATCATTACATTCCATGGAAGTATAGCCCCAGAGAACAGAACTGAGAATGCTTAGAGCTTCTTCGCGACGGCTGTAATAAGTGCGAAGAGAAAGTGGGAAACCTTTGTCATCGAGAACATATAGGATTTCATTGGTGTTTTCGTAACGATGAGGGGAGAGATACGAATAATAGAGAATCCAATAATAGAGTTCGCCTTTTTTATGTCTTTCCCGCATCAGGTTGACGGAAGAATCTATAACGGATAGCATCTTTTTGCTGCGTGATATAGATTGCGCATACCCTTCCAGATGCGGATTTGGGAGGCCTAAATTCTCAAGAGACGCTTTAGCGGAAGTGCCATACGCCGCATGAAACTCTGCGTGCAAATTTCGCTCTGCGACCTCTACATTCCATGATGCGTCACGGTAATTTTTCATAAGTGTCAGAGTATCGTGAAAATACTTGGAGACATCTTTCTTTTGCTTTTTTAATGCCACGGAATAACTCCTTCTTGTTGTCAAAAAATCAAAGTACGGCTTTAGAGGATAAAATAGCTCTGGCAGTGGTTTTCATTGTAGCTGCAGTGTCTTTTCGCATATCCTTACCGGAAAAGAGAATAGGCGCACAGTGTTCAAGAATGCGGCTGTAAATACGAGAATGTTCTAAATCCGGGGGATTTTTCATCTGCTCCAATGTCAGATTGGTTGTGACAATCAACGGCTTGCAGCTTCGGTAGCGTCGGTCTACAATTTGAAACATCTGCTCCATAGCATAGGATGTATTGCGTTCAACACCCAAATCATCAAGAATCAGTAAATCGTAACGTCCGATGGAATCTATATAGCCAACGCGCTCTTCTGGTGGCATGCCTGTCAAGCGCGATAGGAGGGTGGGAAAGTTTGTCATCATTACGGAAATTTCCTTATCGAGCAGCGCATTAGCAATGCACCCGGCAAAGAATGATTTCCCTGTACCGACATCTCCGAAAAGCAATAGCCCGGTATTAGAGGCGTATGCTTTATCCCAGCCGTTAACATAAGCATGGGCTTTTTCCATCAAGGGATTGTGGCCGTTGTCATTATCGAAAGTGTAATCGCATAAATGACGGCCTTGTAAGCCTTGCTCGCGGCTGCGCCGGATGCGCTCGATACGTTTCCGCTGTTCTTCAGCCGCCCTGCGGTGCTGCTCTGTGAGCGTCTGACAGGGGCAGAGGCACCGAGGAGTGAAACACTCTGCACTGCCGGGAATGGGAACTACAGCCTGTCTCTGCCCGCCGCAGGACTTGCAGTGAATCAGGCCATCGGCGGGGTCGATGTACTCATCTGCGGCTAGCACGATGTTTTGTGCAGCGCTGTTGAGCAGTACGTGAATCTCGGAAGAAAGCTCTTTCATACAGTTTCGCCCTCCTCCAAGCTGTAATCACGGCTGTACGTCTGCTGATGGCTTTTCTTCTGATCAGCAGCGGCCCAACGACGAATCGTCGCAGCGTGATTTTGGTATTGACGTCCACTGGATGTCATGTACTCGGAGAGCCTGTCAATGTAATGCTTCCATGAGGTTGGTAGTTTATTTTGCAATTCAACTAATTCGCTGTCAGAAAGAAAGACGTTTTGATAGGCTCCGAATGCGGAGCGGATGGGCTGTCCCTCTTTCTCTCTCACTCTGACTTTATCGCTATCTCTTTCTTTATATCTAATCTCTATCTCTGGTGGACAAATGTCCGCCCTTACGGTAGAAGATGGGAGCTGTTGTTGGAGACGAAGCCGCTCCATACGCTTGCGTTCTGCCTCGGTAGAAGATTGACCGATAAAGAGTTGAATATCGGTCATATAGTAGGTGCGATTTGCAAGAATCTCTATAAGCCCGAATTTAAGAAAAATCTTGATGGCACGTTCAACGGTGCCGACCTGATAGCGCGTGACAATGGCAAGAGTCTGGAATGTATGCGGCATGTTTTCACTGACCAACAGGAGACCATTATAGGGCAAAGAGATAAGGTAGAATTTGAGCAACAAGAGAATGTATAAAGGACCGTCCTGCATTTGCTCTAAGAGCAGAATTTTAGAATCATTGAAGAAGGTCTCTTTCAGCTTCATGTAGTAGTATTTGTGGCTTTCGGATATGGGCAAAATCCTTTCAGAGATTAAATGTTTCCTGAAATTCTCGGAAGTTGATAATCTGCAACTCGATGGAATCTCCGCAGAGTGGCCGCAGCACGTCTGCCTGAAAATCGAAGCAGACGATAATGCCGCTGTATTTCAGAAAATTTATAGCAGAGATAAAACGAAATAGGCGTGGAATGTCCGGCAGATAGCTGAACAGAACCGGCGCGCCTGAGTCGGTGAGGGCATCGTGTTCAAAGTGACTGCCGGAAGATGGCGGCTGAAGCTCCTGTCGAAGTATGGCGTTTACTTGTTCGACGATTTCGGGGAGGCAAAGCATCTGCAAGAGCGCCTCCCCATAGGAATCGTTTGTCAAAAAGTAAAAATGTTCGTAGCCGTCATGCAGCAGGAAGTGGTCGCGTTTGTGAGTCTGGGAACGCTCTAGCAGGGTGCGAAGAGTGTCCACACTGTCTGAGAGTAAAAGACCACTTGTTTTTGGATTGAAAGAAACTTTTTTCCGACAAATTTGCTCCAACATGGCTTTAGCACGTTGCTCGACTTGCGGCTCAAAGACCGGCAGAAAATCCATGCTGTTGTACACGGCGAAAACGCGGCTGGACGTGAACAACGCGCCTGCCATACGAGAACCACGTATCTTGAGCGTTTCGAGTTCGGCTTCTTTCATCTCGCGGGAGTCATAAAAGCAGGGCTGTTCGATGCAGAACGGGCCTCTTGCGGATGGGGAGAAGATTGGCGGTTTTTCGTCACGATAAATCAGTGCGCCTGCATTCAGCATCGTCACATAGGTTTGCGCAATACGGTGCAGCCGGATACGGCGAGAGACCTCTGACTTGATGGTGTTCGTGTCGCTGCATCCGGATAAATAAAATTCAAAGCGTTCGGGTTCTTGCTGCAATAACAGACGCTTGCCACGAACACCGAGCCGATAGCCTCGAAGATGCTGACGAGAAAAAATACGAAGGAGCTTGTCATGTGTCAAGGACGTGACGACTTTTTTGCGGTAACTTTCACTCGCGGTAAGGTGGGAAGAACAGGCGCAAGGAACCTCGCCGCAGATAGCCGTGAGCGACAACAGCTCATAATTGAGACTGTTGTGAGACGGTAAAGTTGGAGACTGTGAAGAAATAGGAATCACCTCGTTTTCCTACCGTAAGCACATTATCCTCGGTGCAACGCTTTTGTGAGGAACGCCAAAAAAGCGATTCTGACGCGGAAAAGTCACCAAAATGTGCAAGTAGAGATTTTTTGAAGAATTTTCAGACGAAATGGAGGTCAGCTTTTTACGGATTTTGCCGGATTTTTCATGTCCAGCCATGCAGAAAATTTCTCTTTTTGCATGACGGAAATGATGGTACAGGATGAATCTGCAAACCGTGTTGTCTGGAACTGATCGCACAGAGCGCCGGTGTCATCGGTCATGCAGTATAGCGTGATAATGTCAAGAACTTCTTTCGTTTCAAGATTGTCATAATCGCGTACGGCTTTAATGGGCAGGCAGCGGTCATAGACATGTTCGATGCAGACGGTGCATTCGCGGAAGTGGGGAAGATTTTGTTGTTCGGCATATTGCTTTAGTGCCGCATGAAGCGCTGGCTGCAAAAATTTGAAGCCCTCGGTGCGGGTCTTTTTAGGTAGCAGTGCGGGTAGCCTGACGGACAGAATACTGTCCGTTACATCAACGCATATGCCCTGCATCTCGGCAGCTTGCAGATAGTAGTCCTGCGGCATCCCGCCGCAAACAGTAAACAGAAAATTGCGAAGCTGAGCGGTGCTGCGCTCACTGAGTAAAGCGGTATTCTTGGCCGCTTCAAAAAATTGAATAGGATCCGAACTGGAGAGCAGGTATTCCAATTCGTGCAGTTTCTTATCGATGTCGATAAGACAGCGCTGCTCCAAGCGGATATGAGTTAAAAGTGTATCTGAATTCAAAAGTACCTCCGTGATGACGTATAAGCAGGCGTATAATATGCGTATTAAGATAATTTTCCGACAGGAGAAAGTGATAATACGCAAACATTACGTTTGCTATACGCATTGAGCTTATACTACGTGTTTGTTTTAAAAATTCGGAAGGAAACAAGGATTCAAGGCCTAAAATCAGGTTGTGCGATTCGGAGTAAAAACACCGATGGAAGCACAACATTTGTGCGCATATTTACTTTACCATGTTTGCTGTGAAGAAAAAATACATAGGTACTGCAAATTTTATGCGGATTTTGTGCGGCTGCTTTTTTCGCATGAGAGCTGGCGTACAATAGACGATTTTTTAAAATATAAAGAAAAAAGCGCCGCTGGAAAAAATCCAAGCGGCGCAGAAAGCGCTAAAGCTGTTTTATGTGGCGAGGATAATAAGTGAACCGGGACGGTAAATACGAGGAATCACTTATTATTCTTCTCCTGTGGCTGCGGGGAGTCCGGATGCGTTTCAGGGCGGTGCGGCTGATAAATGCCCATGATAGAGTACGGCGGCCAACCGTCGATTTCGTGGCGGATAGCAGTATCAAGGGCCTGCCGGCCAATTTTGTGAATAGCAGATTCTTTCTTTTCCATTGAAGAGGCCTCCTTTAAAATGATAGACTTCATATAGCAAAATTATTGCACGCCAAATCCATATGCGGAAAATGCCAGCAATAGCGCAACCGAAAAAATAGAAAAAGCGATACATCCCGCCCAAATGGGATTTACAAAAAGGATGAGGGAAAACGCTATTAAAATAAAGGCAACACGCAAATAAATACGTGGCCGTAATGCGGACATTTCAGCAGAGGAAAGATGCAATTCGGGGTGGTTTACCGGACCGATTAAGGCAATAGAAAGTCCGGATAGAATTGCAACAAATATAAACAAACTTGCATCTGGCATACAAATGGATAAGGAAAGAAACAGTATTTGGAGGATAACGGATGTAATCAGACATCCATGAGGTGTCTTTGCGTGATACCCCCCGGTACGAGCACGCAAAAAACGGAATGTAAAAGTATATAAGATGGATCCAATCCATCCGACGACGAGCGAACCGATAGGAATCAAGAGGCAAAGAGAAAGGGCAGACATGAGAAACTTAATAACTACATAATGGCACCAATCTTTTTTATCTTCTGCTATGTAGTTGTGCGCTGCAAGAAAAATGGTAATCTTTTCTGCCAAATTTTCCATGTCCATCACCTCTTTGCAATTACACTACTATAACGAAGCAAGAATGTCCAAAAAAGTGGCGTAACTGCAATTTGGCGTGCATAACTGCAATTATTTGAGTGATTTAATTATTGAGTCAGTACGTTCTTCATACCATTCAGCACAAAACAAAAAGGAACTGTTTTTGTAGGACATTAGATGAAAGGCATCATATTTGTGCAGAGTTTCCATTACATTGCGAAGTCCAAAGCCATGAAGTTCTGGTTCTTGCTTCGTTGTTGCAATGTGGTCATTGACGATTGCTACAGGTAAACTGGAATTTTCGACAGAAAGAAAAATGGAAGTAGGAGAAGCATTAGCGTCACGAATTACTTTAACAGTAATCCAACGGTGATCAGTAGGCAGCTTTTCACAGGCTTCAATGGCGTTATCTAACAAATTCCCAATAATGATAGTCAAATCAACAGGAGAGGCTTTTATCTCAGACAGGTCATTCACTTCAAACCGTATGTCAATGCCAGAATTTTTAGCAGCATATCCTTTTTGATTCAGAACCGCGTCAACAGATGGATTGTGGCTGTTAACTAACAAAATTCGCTCAGTCTGCTGTACCTGCAACTGTTTAAGATATTCCGAGGCCGCAGAAATTTCTCCATGATCTAACATCGTAGACAGCGTAAAAAGATAACCACGGAATTCATGTGTCATTTTCCGTTGAGCAGCATAGGAATCGCTAAGGGCCTGCATGCCGGCAGCCTGTGCATCGGCACGCTGCCTTGCGACAGCAAGAGCTTCGCGAGTTTGTGCGGTACTTTCGATATTGTCGAATAGAAATAGAGCAACGACATCCACCACGCACATAACAAACAGACAGAATGTCCAAGAACTGCTTTCGGAAGATGAGGCCTGAAGAATGAGCAAAACAAACAGCGTGCATAAGGGGAAAAATGTTGCGAACGGAACCCAAACACGCGGCTTTCCAAGCTCCTTTAGCGGGGCGTGAAAGCGGTTAATGAGGGCAACTATTATGCCAAGAACACCTAAACGAATAAAGCAAAAAAGAATATACAGAGGAGCGTTGTTTAGATATTCTGCGCGTGTCATGTGAGTAATGCGTAGCAACAAGGTTTCCATCAAAGAACTAATGGAATATATAGCGGCATATGATGTGACGACAGTAAACAAACGACGATCCCAACGACCATAATAGAGCGTGACATTCATTCCGTACAGAATGACAATTTCCATAAGAAAAACAAAAGGACCATTTAATTGAATACTGCTGGGAAACACGTTTGTGGCGACTGTAGCAATAAGTGTCCATAAAAGCCAGTATCCCCAAAACAAGCGAGAGTTGTGGCGGCGCACGAAAAAGGCATTCATAAAGAACATGTATAACAACATCTGGATGCTGTTCAGTAAAGAACTTAGCAGATAAACCATTCTTATGTGCGACCTTTCCATTCCAAGTATTTTGACTTTATAGCTCTGTAATTATGAAGACTCAAGGGGAGCATTTCACCTGTTGTTAAGGTGGCACCAGACGTTTGGAGAGAAGAAAGATAGTTCATATTTACCAGATAACTGTTATGAATTCGTAAAAAGCCTTCGTCACACAATTTGTCTTCCATACTCCGAAGTGGCATACGAACCTTCAAGGTTTTGGGCGGAGTATCGCTTATATGCAGAATCGCGGCACGTCCGTCCGTCTCTGCGTAAACAAGCTGATCCAGAAAAACAGAGGTACTTTCACCCTCACAAAAAACATTTATTGTACGATTTTTGCTTTGGCAGGCTGCCAAAGCCTTGCTAAAGTAATCTGGCAATTTCACTTTTAGTTGCAGCTTGGGCAGGAAGCGGAAAGCGTTTACCTCGTAGCCCTCAGCTGCGTATTCGCCATAATTTGTTACAAAAATCAGAATGAAGCTTTTGCTTATGCTTCGCATCTTACGGGCCAATGACAGACCGTTGATGTCACCCATATCGATGTCCAAGAAAATCAAGTCGGATGTTTCGATTACGGATTTATCTATTGTACGAGGATCATCGAGGGTCGTGATTTTCATGCAGCGGCGATCAAATTCAGGCAGCAAAGTAATCTGCTGTGAAAGAAAATCAGCAAATGTGCGGTCATCATCGCAAATCAGAATATGCAGCATATTTTCTCCTGCTTTTGTTAAAATTTCCTTGTCTAATCGTGTACCCAAAATAGCGCACCTCACATTTTCTGTCAATATGTAAAAATCGAAATCGGACAAATCGACTGATTATAATGATAATATACGAATTATTGTCCGCAGTCAACCTGTACACTATATATGTATAGGAGGCTGATACAGTTGGTTATCGACTTTTCGGATAGACTTCGCGAGCTTCGCCTTGAAAAAGGCTACTCTCAGGCAACATTATCCCAAAAGATTACGAATCTGGGGCAGCCCCTGAGTGAAGCTGCCTTGGCAAAGTATGAGAGCGGGCGTACGATTCCAAACTTACAGGTGGCGGCATATCTGGCGGATTATTTTGGAGTCTCAATAGATTATTTGGCCTGTGGCGAAAAGGCATCGGTTCTTAGCACAGAAGGCTTAAAAGAAGAGCAAATCAGACTTATTATGGAAATCATCGGTGCTCTGCAAAAGCAAAATCAGACGCGATATACGGCTACTAAGACACAACCTACGCAAGAGCAACAAGAACTTGTTTTTCGACTAATTGAACAATTTTTGAAATAACTGCAAGAAGCGGGTGCGACAGCACCCGCTTCTTGCAGTTATACCACTTTTTTTGCAGTTTTGCCATTTAATTGGAAATCGAGAAAAAGGTATGGTAGAGTGTAAACAACAAAGGCAGTAATGCCTTTTGGATATTATAAAGTATCGGTGCACAGGTGCTTTACAATATTCGCGAATTGTAAATTTAAGGAGGTACATCAAATGAGTATGTCTATCAAGAAAAGTCGTCTTTTCAAGCTGTTTGCGGTAGTGGCGTTGGCGGTGATTATGGCTATCGGCACTGCATTGCCGTCTTTTGCATCAAGCGACGACAAGGAATTTTACTTTAAGACAGAAGGCGGTTCAAGCAATGAGGCGTTTATTCCAGCACGCGTAAAGCAAGATAAAACCTCTATTTACTGCTGGATCCAGAATTCGACGACTAAAAATGTGACATCTGCAAAGGTGAATGCACGCGGCGGATGGGGAACAAACCCAGACAAGGATTGGGCTGTCTGCAATTCGTCCTTAGGCTATGGCAGAACAATGCAGGTGGGAACTAGTTATTTCATTTATAACAATGTGAAAGAAGCCGGTTATACATATGCATCGCTGAGCTTTACATCTTCTTTGGCATCTACTTTCCGTGGTGTGTGGAGCCCTGACAGCGTTTATCAGAGTGGCGTAGCACAGATCTGACACAGCACAAAAACAACAGAACCTATAATTGCCGGGTGTGTTTTCGCCGCAAAAGGAAGAGAACACACCCGGCATAAGTGGGTTGAAAGGACATGACTATGAAAAAGTATTGTTGCATCATTTTGACACTGGCGCTGGTTTTTACAGGATGCTCTACTGCAAAACCGGCTGATTCAGTATCTGGCACATCTGAAACTACAGAAATGAACTCGGAGAATACATCCTCGAACGAAAGTGAAAATCAAAGTATAGAAGTAGAAACGTCCAATGCAAATTGCCATACTATAGAGGAGGTAGCCAATGGTGCGTTAGATGGTGCAGTTGATGAACATGGAATGGATATGTTCCCAGACGATGCAGCAAAAAAAGTTCAGGATGCTATAAATGGTGGATATGTTCTTAATGGTCTTGGCGCGACTTTTGAGGACACCGGGATTACCTACACTTTGCAAGATGTCTGGTACGAAACAACAACAGACAATATGCAGGAAAACGACTATGAATTAAGTTCGTATGTAGAAAACCCTATTTATATTTTTATGACTTTGCAGGCGGAAAATAAAGATACAGTTGAACATATATTTTATATTAATGACGGAATTATAATGGTATTTCCGAAATCCAATAAAGTGCAAAGCGCCGAATTTACGTATCAAGATCATGTCACGGATCCGATTCCCCATAATCACGACTATGCTGTGTGCAGATTAGCGGCCGGCGAGAAAGAAACCTACACGATTGCATTTGAGGCAGAGTCTACCTTTGCAACATACAACCCGATTTACCTTAATTGGCAGTGTTTCCCGAAAGGCATGTTTGAAGAAACGGTAGAAGGCGATATGCATGAGGTATGGATAAAACTGCCTGAACTTGAAAGTAGGTGAGTCTTTTGCGCAAACTTCTGAAACTGGATTTTCAGCGATTGTTCAATGGCGTTTTGTTCAAGTTGGCATTGGGTGTATGCGCAATACTTGGTATTTGGGATTTGGTGCTGAATGTGCAGGCGCACAATGCGAATATGGAGTCCCTGCAGACACAAACAATTGCTTACAGCTATCCGTCTTCTGTTTATAATTCATGCATCTCAGCAGATGGACTTTATCTTCCTTCAATATTGCTGTTTTCGCTATTTCCGCTGATAGTTACACTGCCGGCAGGAATATCGATGGCTACGGATATTAAGAATGGATATATAAAAAATCTGAGAGTTCGGAAAGAACAGAAAAAAGTAATCTTGTCGAGGTACATCTCAATTTTTGTGGGAGCATTTCTGCTGGTAATGGCAGCTACCTTTGGACAAATGGTATTCAGCATGATGTTTCTTCCGACAATAGCCCCTGAAATTGCATCCTATACATTTCCGATGATGGCTGTGGGGCAGGTGGGACATTCATTTTATGCAGTACACCCGTTTTGGTACTTGCTTTTGTATAATCTGTATGATGCAGTTTATTTGGCGGGAATAGCAACGCTGGCGCTTCCATTTGGATGGTATACAGGAAACCCATTTATCGCGCTTATAGGTCCAACGGCGGTATTTTATTTTACCGGGTTCTTGTTTAATACCTTTAGTGCTTCCCAATGGGAGCCAAGCTGTATCTTGCCGCCGTACTCTGACGTTTATCTGTCTCTGCCAATTATGATAATTGAACTTTGCGGTCTGCTGGCGATTTCGGTTCTACTGGCAGTGACCTGCGCGGTGAAGAAACATGATGTATTTTAGAATGCTTCGACTGGAAGTTGCGACAAATCGAAAAAGATTATTACTTCTGTTTTCTATAAGCGTAGGAATTGCGCTTGTAATGTGCGTGTCGTTCTACTCATGGTATTATAAAAAAGCTCTAGTGGAAGATAGATTCATTCCATCCTTTTGGGACCAGCTTGTTTATTTTTACCGCGGTATTCCGCCGTTTACACCAAGTTGGCAGGAATCTTTCGAAATGCCAATTGCGTATTTGATTACGAACTTAGTGCTTTTATTTGCGTTGGGGAACACGACGGCATCGGTGTTCGAACCATATGGATATGAAATATTCACGCGTATTCCCAAACGTTCGGTTTGGTGGCTGGCACATTGCTTGATGGCAGTTATAGCAGCAATAGTTGAGCAAACCGCTATAATAGGGACAATAACGGTATTTTGCCTTGCTGTGGGAGGGCCATTTGCGATTTGTGATTACAGGGGATTGGCAATTCCAGAGCTTGTTTCGTGGCCAGGAACCGGCTATATGCAAGTACTTTCATTGTTGCTATCGCCTGTGCTGGCAGCTATAGCACTTGCATTATTACAATTGCTTTTGGAGCTTGTAGCCGGTGATACGCTTGGATTGATTTTTGCGATTGTTTTTGTGGTATCAGGAGCTTTTTTAGATGAACCCATACTGTTTTGCGGGCACGCAATGATGCAGCGATTGTCTGCATTTACAGGAGATGGAATCACCATGAAGCAAACGGTATTATGGACGGGAGTTATTTCTGCGCTCAGTATTATTGTAGGTGCGAGGCATTTATCGAAAAAAGATTTGATAAGATGAGGATTCACTCATGATAGTAGAATTGAAAAATGTGACAAAAACAATAAATGACGTAACGGTATTGAAAGATATATCGCTGACGCTTGAGTCTGGAACTATCTATGGCTTAAAAGGAAAAAATGGTTGCGGAAAGACCATGCTGATGCGTATGATGGCGGGACTTATTTATCCCACCGAAGGTACAGTCAGCATAGATGGTGAAATTTTGCACCGGGATATCGCAGCACCTAGAAGTATTGGAGCTTTAATAGAGAATCCGGCATTTCTTCCGGGATACACTGGACAGCGGAATCTTGAACTGCTGTCAGGTTTGATGGGCAGGGCAGACAAAGCGCAAATTGCAAAAACGAT
Source organism: Clostridia bacterium (assembly GCA_014872655.1). Taxonomy (GTDB): domain Bacteria; phylum Bacillota; class Clostridia; order Oscillospirales; family UBA644; genus UBA644. Next base: position 2,341 of record WHHJ01000041.1, on the reverse strand, counting down.
GAGCCGTGTGGGACTTAATCCCAATGATAAGCGAACCTATCGTAAATACTCGCTGGGGATGAAGCAACGCTTGGGCATTGCCTGTGCATTGATGGAATGTCCGGATGTGATTCTGCTGGACGAACCAATTAACGCAATTGATGAAAAAGGAGTCCCGAAAATTTGGGAAGCCCTACAAGAAGAAAAACAACGCGGTGCATTAATTGTGATAGCTTGTCATGATACAGAAGAATTAGAAAGTCTTGCCGACCAGATTATAACAATAGAGGAGGGAAAGATATGCAGCATCTCTTCGCAAATCGAAAGAAACTCATAGTTGGGATCATAGTTGGCGTAATGGTAATCGTAATATTTGTGTGGCGATATATAGCGGTTAATAAGGCGTGCCCACCAGCTCAGGTTGAGCAATATAGTCTTGGCGATACTGTTTTGCATAATGGCGTGGAGTACACTTTGACTGACTACAAAGTGCTGTCCCAAGATGAGTTTTGCGACGAATACGAAATTGATCCTATTCATGTGAAAGCAAGCGGTCAGGAATCTAAAATCATTGTTTTTACGATGTACGCAAAAAATGTCTCAGATCATAATGTGAATGTTGATTTTGCGGGACAGATGCTGCTACAAATGGGAGACTATTTGTGCAGCGATATGTGTTACATTCCATTATATCCATTACTTAATGGAGAAAAGCCATCTGCCGGAGTGATGTTGCCTGGTCATGATATCGAACTGACGATTCCTTATCAAATTTTGGAGATGCCCTGGAGTACACAAGAGTTTGCAAAGCTGGAAACGGAACACACACAGATTGTATTCTCGCTATATCCGGTGAAAAAGACAATCGTACTTAACGAAGGATGACGATAGAAGATAAATCTTGGCCAAAACCTGCTTAAAAAATGTGGCAATTAGAAACCTGAATAAACATAGAAAAATGTTGGAAGGAAACGTAGAGAATGTACCAAGATACACAAAAAATATTGCAATATGTAAAATAAAATGGTAATATAAACAAAAAGAATCATGCTAAAAAAATAGTGCGAGATGAGCAGGAAAAGAGGAAATGTTATGGGCCGGGAGCAAAACACATCACCGTCTAGAGGCAGTGGCTACCAAGTGATAAATGATCTGTTTGATCGACAACAGGATTTTATTGTGGTAGGTCTTTGCGGAAAAACCGGGTCGGGTGTCTCTACCACGGCGGAAATTTTGAATAAAGAGTTTGAGGAACTGCATCTGAATACGGAACCGCCGGCGGCATGGACGGACTATGAGCGACATGAATACCGCCTGTTATACAATTATGCCAAAAAGAATTGGAACTGCTTTTATCTGGTCAAGACCCGCGCCCTGATCACGGCCAGAGTTTTGGGGAAGACAGCGGACGAGTTTACCCAATTTCTGTGCGAATTGGTGAATGCAGATAAATCCGGTAAAGCAGAAGAAAGCAAAAATACTATAAAACAGATCGTCGAGAATGAACTGTACAATGCGAAGATGACGTTTGAGATCAACACGCAATTCAAACGGACGGAGAAAGATTTCCCGAATACAGGCATCAAAACCGACGAATTCTTTGGGATCGGAGAAAATCCGCTGGATGATTATGACGCAATCCTGCTGAACCCGAAAGCAGAGCAGGAACAGCGTCCCATCGTTGACCTGACAGGTCTGCAAGAAAACGACTACGAGGTAGAATTGCCGGGCGCTGAGGAAGACAGCGAGCCGACCAACATACATATTCATGTGGAAGATGCAGCGTCAGGGCGCATCAGCATCACAAATCATGATCTTTACAGCCTGTTTCACTACTATCAGCGCAGCAGAGAGCGCAAAAAGGGAAACATCAACTCGCTGTATTACTGGATACTGGAAGAATATATCTACCACTTCTTGCCAGAGCAGACAAGGAAATTCTGGGAAAAAATGAGCAGCGAAGTCCCGGGTTTTGACAAAAAAGAGACAGTGGCCATGCAGCTTTTGGGCAATAATCTGCGCATCAGCAATGAACCGCTGGACAAAGACCCGGATGGTAAGTATTACGAATTGAAAGAGAATGCCTATGTGACGATTGCCCGGGACCTGAACCATTCGATCAAGATCCTGCGGGCGTATATGACCAAAAAGGCGGAACTGACGGGCCGAGAGGCTAAGTCCGCCGACGAAAAAATACACATTCGCGCGCTGGCGGTAATCGACTCCATTAAAAATCCGTTTGAGTCTATGTACCTCAAACAGCGCTACAGCAACTACTACCTGATGGGCGTTTATACCGACGAAAAGCAGCGGCAGGAGCGGTTGCTCAACAATAAAAAGATTGCGGTAGAAGACATCCGGG
>WHHJ01000040.1 GCA_014872655.1 Clostridia bacterium | reverse complement strand
TCCGCAATCAACGCATATTTAAGCACTTCTCCCAATCCGTCATAAAAGAACTCATGGGTCAACGAATCCAGCACATACGGATCGATATAAACCGCTTTGGGCTGATAAAAACTTCCGACCAGGTTTTTCCCTTCCGGCAAATCTACGGCCACTTTTCCGCCAACCGAAGAATCAACCTGGGCCAACAGCGACGTTGGAACCTGAACAAATGGGATCCCGCGCATAAAAGTCGAAGCACAAACTCCGGAAATATCCCCAATAACACCGCCGCCCAACGCCATCAACATCTGTCCCCGCGTCATATCAAAGCCCAACAGCGCCTGATAAATATCGGTAATACGCGCAATGGATTTGGTCTTTTCGCCCGCAGGCAACACCAGTTTGCTAACCTCAAAGCCACTGGCCGTTAAACTCCGCTCTACCGCTGGAGCATAGTAAGCGTTGACGTTTTCATCGGTAACGATAAAAACTTTTTTCCCTTGATATATTTGCGATAAATGGGTTCCGATACGGTCTAACAGACCGCCATCGATCAAAATATCGTAACTGTTTTTCCCTAAATCAACCGTTATCGTTTTCATCTTTTTGTTCCTTATCCAATGTATTGATATATTTCTCTAACAAATCGGCCGCAAAGGCACATAAATCCGCACATGGGCGCTTTTTATAATACTGCACGGTCCGCGCTTCAGCCTTTGGATCATCCGAAACCGCAACGCCTGCGCCCGAAAGCAACTGACGACAGATGATGCTGCCATTCTCTTTTCGAAATGCCTCGGCTAACTGCTGCACCTGAGCATACAATTCTCTCTTTTTCTGCAGCGCTTTCGGATCGGCGTATCCATACAAATATCCTAAAACCAGATACATCCCGGTTACGGTACCACAAACTTCCCGCATACGACCCATGCCGCCGCCAAACGGACTGCACAAACGAGCCAAAGTTTCCTCATCCAGACCGATACGGTCGGAAAAAGCCAGTACCACCGACTGCGTACAATTATACCCTTTTAAAAAATAAGTGCGCGCGGCTTCTCCTCTACTCATCTGGATGCTCCTTATGATAGTCTATATACCGATAATGCATATCATCAAACAATAATTTACGCCGCGGAAAATATAACAAGGACACCGACAAAAACAACAGCGCGGTCACAATACTGGCCGTCACACCCTGCAACCCGAGTGCAAACAATTCCGGAAAAATCAATAACGGCAAAATTTTATTGAGAATGATCATCGCAGGCAATACAAAAATATACGCCAACATCAACCGATAACTTTTCATCTGTTGTAAAACGTATAGATTGTAAAGATCAATGCCGTGCCCATGGTCAAATAAACAATCACATGCAGCGCAACAGGATCTTGTCGCCAACCTAAGACCCAGCTAAAAACGTCCATCACGATTCCACTTGTTGAAAAGGCGGCAAAACACGGCAATAACACCCACATCATCACCTTGTACCAGGCAATCGGAGTCCGCTGTTCCAGCATGCGGTCCTCGCGCTTTTGACTGTATTTCACTCAAACATCCCTCTTCCTGCTACGATTCTGTGATCTGAAAAACCGACATTGACTGCCGGACATTTGCTAAGTTATTTTTCAAACTCCGGTACGAATAGTAAACAACGCCCCGACACGCCTGTTTATCGTTTAAATAAGCAAGCTGGCGCGCAATCTCATCCGGATCGGCAAAAGCGGTGGCCGACTCACTGCCGCGATAGGCCGCGATGCCGACATATAAATCCACTCCGGCTTCCAAACAGACCTCATTCCACCAGTCTGCAATCGTACGAAACGGCGCGCTGGGATGATCTGTCTGCCAATAAATCTGCGGACAAATATAATCCACCCAATGATTCTGTACCCACTTCAAACTGTCTGCATAAACATCATAATAAGATTGCAATGTATTTCCCAAGCCGGGTGTTCCCTGCGGGGTTTGATCGCTCTGCTTTGCCCAGATGCCACTAGGACTGACTCCGAATACGGCACCGTGCTCATGTGCGACCTGTCCTAAACGCTCAACCAAACGATCGACATTAGACCGCCGCCATTCGTCTCGGTCCATTCCGTTCCCATTGGCCGCATAAGAGGCGTCGTCTGCAAAATGCTGCGCGTCTTGATAGGGATAAAAATAGTCGTCGATATGCAATCCGTCTAACTCATAATTCTTTAATAATTCTTCGGCTCCGGCAACAATGAGGTCCTGCGTCTGCGTCAACCCGGGATCATAATACATCGCATACATGGTTTTGTCCCCGTCCTGATATTGGTGCTTGACCACATATTCTTCATGCTGGCGGGCCGGATTCGTCTCCGCAAGACGATCTAAGCCCCAACCCACCTCTTCCTTTTCAGAAGGAGAAGTAATCCGATACGGATTGATCCACGCATGGATTCGAAGCCCCTGCGCATGCGCTATGCGGACAAAATAATCTAAAACATCCATCGGCAGCGGATCGCCTTGCTTAGAAACAATCGAACTGCTGGACGGAAACAGGGCAGACGGATAAATCGCGTCCGAACATCCGCGCACCTGCAAAAAAAGGTCTGTAATGCCGCAAGAAACCGCATCTTCCACAATCGCATCCGCCTGCAGGCGCAGTTCATCCGCGCTCAAGCCCGAAGCAGACGGATAATCAATGCCATACACCGTTGCAATCCAAACCCCATTCACACGCGACGAAGACGATTCCTGAACCGCTTCTGAAGCTTGTACGGCCGGAGGCTCTGCAGATAGATCGGTATCGACATAATCATACACATTGATACATCCGCTCAACCATAGGAGCATATTCAACATCGTCAAAAAGGCACAGCCCAGACGTTTTTTCACTAAACCAACTTTTCTCCGAGTTTTTCACCGGCAAGCAGATGAAAATGCAAATGCTGAACCGTCTGGCCGGCATCCTCACCGCAATTGTTGATTAGACGATATCCGCCGTTCAACTGTAACTGTTTGGCAATTTTTGCCGCAGCCAACATCAGTTTGCCGACAATTTCGGCATTTTCGGGCGTAATATCATCCATACAGGACATCACATGCGCCTTCGGAATCAAAATAATATGTACCGGCGCCTGTGGCGCGATGTCATAAAAGGCCAATACGTCTGCGTCTTCATAGACTTTTTTAGACGGAATTTCTCCATTCACAATCGAACAAAACAAACAATCCATTCCTTGTCCCTCTCTTTCGGCCGTTTTGCGGCGATCTGTATAGGAGTAAACACGCATTTTCTTTTTAACCGTGCGTATCTTTACTCTCTAATTCATTGAAATATATGCGCCGCACGGGCAAATTACAACTTATTTGCCCGTGCGTTTTTTTATCTTAATGCGTCTTTTACTGCGGCAAAGGCTTCTTGTAATTTAGAAGCATCCTTTCCGCCGGCCGTTGCACTGTCGGGACGTCCGCCGCCGCCACCACCGCAAATCTGCGCGGCAATTTTAATCAGATTCCCGCCATGAACACCGTCTTTTACCGCATCTTTTCCAACGCCGATGGCCAGTCCAACCTTGTCGCCGTCTACGCTCGCCAACAAAACGACCGCATTCGGATACTTTTCACGCAAAGTGTCGCACATCGTCCGCAGAACATCTGTTTTTGCGTCTGCGGTAGCGGTAATCACCAATTTGCCGTTGATTTCTTCTCCGGCTTTTACAATGCCGTCCAACTGCGCCGAAGCCAATTTGGCATTGAATGCCTCGATTTGCTTATGCAGATCTTTGATCTCTGCCGTCATCGATTCTGCTTTGGCAACCAGTTCGGCCTCGCTGGTTTTTAAAACTTGTGCCGTGTGAGTCAAAATTTGCTGCTTGCCGTTTAGATATTCCAGCACGTTCAGCCCAGTTACCGCCTCGATACGGCGCACACCGGCCGAAATACCGGCCTCTGATACGATCTTAAACAAACCGATCTGCGCGGTGTTGGAAACATGTATTCCGGCACAAAATTCCGTAGAAACATCTCCCATACGAACCACACGAACCACCTGCCCGTACTTTTCACCAAATAACGCGATTGCACCCTGCTTTTTAGCCTCTTCAATCGGCATCTGCCGGACATCAACTTCATACATGGCGCCGATATAAGCATTCACTAACTGTTCCACTTGTTCCAGCTGTTCGGAACTGAGTGCCTCAAAATGCGTAAAGTCAAAACGCATCCGATGCGCGTCTACATACGAGCCGGCCTGTGCCACATGGGTTCCCACAATTTCTCGCAATGCTGCCTGCAACAGATGAGCACTGCTGTGATTTTTCATTGTCGCTTCACGCGTCGAACGATTGACGCTAGCCTGAACAGTTTGGCCCAGCTTAACGGTACCGGACGCAACAACGCCAAAATGCAGGTACCGATCATTCCGCTTTTTGCAATCCCGGATTAAAATACTTCCGTCCGCGCCGGTCAAAAGTCCCTGATCCCCGACTTGTCCGCCGCTTTCGGCATAAAAAGTGGTCCGATCCAATACAACCGCCACTTCATCGCCCTGAACCGCCTGATCACAGGCTTTTCCGTCTGCCAAAATAGCCAGAACCTGACAGTTGGAATCCACCAGTTTGTCATATCCTTCAAACTCTGTCGGTGCAATTCCCTGCAAAGCTTCATCATCTTTCCAGGCAGAATCCGCAAACCCTTTGGCAGCGCTTCTAGCACGCTGTTTCTGCTCTGCCATCAGCTGCTCAAAAGCGGATTCGTCCACGTCGAGCCCCTGCTCCTGGGCGATTTCTTTGGTTAAATCAAGAGGGAATCCAAACGTATCATATAGCCGGAACGTGTCCGCGCCGTCCAAAGATTTCTTCCCGTCCGCTTTCGCGTCACGAATCCATTTATCCAAAATTTGCAGGCCTTGATCAATGGTTTGATTAAACCGTTCTTCTTCCTGCTCAATCACTTGCTTAATATAATTCTTTTTTTCTTCCAGTTCCGGATACGCCTCCCGGCTCTCCTGTACTACAACATCAACCAGTTCGCTCAGGAATTTATCGTCGCGAATGCCCAGCAATTTTCCGTGACGGGCAGCCCGGCGAAGCAACCGACGCAAAACATATCCCCGGCCCTCATTGGACGGAAGAACGCCGTCGCAGACCATAAACGTCGTGCTGCGGATATGGTCGGTTACCACACGCAAAGAAACGTCTGTTTCGTGATCCTGTCCATATTTTTTATCGGACATCTGAGACAGCTTGGCCGTAATATTTTTAATCGTATCCACGTCAAACAAACTGTTTACGCCCTGCATGATACAAGCCATTCTTTCCAAGCCCATACCGGTATCTATATTACACTTTTCCAGGCGCGTATAATTGCCGTGCCCGTCATTATCAAATTGTGTAAAGACCAAGTTCCAAAACTCAACAAAGCGGTCGCATTCACATCCGACATGACAATCCGGTTTGCCACACCCATGCTCCGGACCCCGGTCGAAGAAGATTTCCGAACACGGACCGCACGGGCCGGAACCATGCTCCCAGAAATTGTCCTCTTTCCCCATGCGGGAAACATGAGACGGGTCCACGCCGATAGTCTTGGTCCAAATATCATAGGCTTCGTCGTCGTCCTGATAAACGGTTACATATAATTTCTCTTTTGGCAGCTGCATCACTTCGGTCACAAATTCCCATGCCCACGGAATGACTTCTTTTTTAAAGTAATCTCCAAAAGAAAAATTGCCCAGCATCTCAAAAAATGTTCCGTGGCGATCTGTTTTGCCGACCCGATCAATATCGGGGGTACGAATACATTTCTGACAGGTCGTCACACGCGTCCGCGGCGGCTTCTGCTGGCCGGTAAAATACGGCTTGAGCGGCGTCATTCCTGCGTTGATGAGCAAGATACTTTTATCGTTTTGCGGAACGAGCGGGAAACTCGGCAAACGCAAATGCCCCTTACTTTCAAAAAACGAAAGATACTTCTCCCGAATCTCGTTCAATCCCATGTACTGCATGTTTCTAATGCCTCCAATTATAACTTTTCTCCTGATTGCTTCTGTGGCCGGTTTTGTGCCACACAAATATATTTTGCCTGCACATCTAAATCAAACTGACGAAAAACTTCCAGTGCCTGCACATATCCGTCAAATAATCCAAACACCGCCGTTCCACTGCCGGTCATACAAGCACGTGCGCCCAGTTCCCGCAACCGATCACAAACCACTTTTACCATATAGCAAGCATATTCCGTAGCGGGCTGGAGCATATTGCCGATATACGGATACGGATCTTCACCCGACGAAACCGCCTGTACAAATTTTTGCGTGGTATAATCTGCCTGCGTAATCTTTCCGGAAGCGACCATTCGGTCAAACTCCGAATAAATCTGCCGGGTCAATGCACTTTCATGCGGTTTGATTACTACAAAATAAGGGGTTTTAGATAACGGCAACGGCGTCAGCTGTTCCCCAATCCCTTGTGCTAACTGCGTTCCGCCCCGAATAAAAAACGGTACATCGGCACCTACATCAAGCCCGATTTTTTCCAGCGTTTCTTCGGACGCATGCTTTTGTGTCAGCACATTCAGCGCCCGCAGTACGGCCGCCGCATCACTGGATCCGCCGCCTAATCCGGCTCCGGACGGAATTTTTTTATCGACCACAATTTTTACAGAATAATCTGTAATATCAAACGTTTTAAAAAAGGCTTCCGCGGCCTTATAACAAGTATTCGTTTTGTCCTGCGGAATGTCCGCATGGTTCATTTTAAGATAAATCTGAGGCTGATCCGACGGCTTGATTTGTACGCTCACGTCATCGCAAAGCGATATTTCCTGCATGACAGTTCGGAGCAAATGATACCCGTCCGCACGCCGGCCGGTTAAGTCCAGCGTCAAATTCACTTTGGCAAAAGCCTGTAACTGCATCATCATGTGTTTTTATCAATAAAACGCTTCATACGCTGTACGGCATTGCGCAAATGTTCCAGCGAATAAGCATATGAAATACGCAAAAATCCTTCACCGCTGTCGCCGAATGCCGTTCCGGGAATCACGGCAACATGCTCTTGCTCTAAAAACTTTTCACAAAATTCTTCACTGCTCATTCCAAACTTCTGAATGCTTGGGAACATATAAAACGCCCCTAACGGCTCAAAACAATCCATTCCCATATCCCGCAGGGCCGCATATAAAAAGCGACGGCGCATATTATATTCGTCTCGCATGCGGACAATATCTTCGTCCCCATTATCCAACGCCTCGATAGCCGCGTACTGGCTGGTGGTAGGCGCACTCATGATCCCAAACTGATGCACCTTAAGCGCCTGACGAATCACAGGGGCGGGGCCGCAAACATATCCCATACGCCACCCGGTCATCGCATACGCTTTAGAAAATCCATTCACAATAACGGTCCGTTCATACATGCCATCGGCCTGTGCAAAAGAAACCGGTGGTTGACCGGTATAAGTCAGTTCCGCATAAATCTCATCGGCTAAAACAACGACATCGGTCTGTTTTAAGACATCGGCAATGGCTTGATAATCCGTCATCGTCATGACCGCTCCGGTCGGATTGTTCGGATACGGCATAATGAGAAGTTTGGTTTTTGGGGTAATTGCCTGCTTGAGCACATCCGGACGAAGCCGGAACTGATCCTGCTCATACGTCGGTAAAATAACGGGGTCCCCTCCGGCAAGCTCTGTCAACGGCGCATAGCAAACAAAACTGGGCTGCGGAATCAGCACTTCATCACCGGGGTTGACCAAACTGCGAATGACTGCGTCAATGCCTTCACTGCCGCCGACGGTAACAAAGACCTGACTGCGCGGATCATACTCCAATCCAAACCGCCTGTCCATATACGCACAGATACTTTCACGCAAACGTAAAAGTCCCGCATTGGCCGTATACCGCGTCGCACCGCTTTTCAAATTTTCAATTCCGGCGCTGCGAATATGCCAAGGGGTTTTAAAATCCGGTTCTCCCACGCCCAAAGAAATACAATCGTCATAACTGTCCGCCATGTCAAAAAACCGACGAATTCCCGACGGTTTGATCTTGACCACCGTATCGGACAACACTTTATTGATATCCATAAAAAACTACCTTTAAATCTCCAGATTCTCCCGACGGTCCTCATTGTCTGAGCCAAAATAAATTCCCTTATCCTTATATTTGGTCAAAACAAAGTGGGTCGAAGTTGCCGTCACGCCGTCTACAGCGGCTAACTCATCAAAAACAAAACGGGCAACTTCTTTCATCGTCTTTCCCTCGATCGTGACGCCCAAATCATAGCCGCCCGACATCAGATACAAACTCTGAACTTCGGGGAACGCACAAATCTTCTGTGCAACGTGGTCAAAGCCTTCACCCTTATGCGGAACAACACTGATTTGAATGTATGCTGTGACATATTCACGCTTTGTCTTTTCCCAGTCTACAACGGCTTTATATCCTAAAATAGTCCCGTCTCGCTCACAGTCTCGAATAATATCCGCGACCGTTTTTTCATCGCTGTTCAGTGCCGCAGCAAGATCTTTGGCCGTATATCGATCACTGTCCTCCAGCAATTGCAAAACTCTTTCCTTCAGCATTTCATCTGTGCTCATCATCCGAACCGCCTTTCTTTTAAATATCTTTAAAGATAGGTTGCTGTTTTTCAAAAATAGTCACTGCCGTAAATCCTGCATACCGCAAATAATCCAAAGCCTGTTCAATCCCTAGATAAACTGCCGACGCATGATGACAGTCTGATCCGACAGTGATGATCTGCCCGCCCAGACGCCGATATAACTTGATCCACTCCAGGCTCGGAACAGTATCCGAATACGGACTCCGCAAGGCAGACGTATTAACTTCGATGCCCTTTCCGTTTTGAATCAAAACACGGAAGATGTCCGAAATCTCCGCCCCATAAGCAGCCATATCAAAATCCAAACCCTGCCGTGCAATATACTTGATCGGGTAATATAAGTGACTCAACACCGAAAAACGATTGTAAACGGCAAGTTCGTACAGTTGCTCAAAATAATCTCGCATCAACGGCCGCATATCTACGCCCTGCTGTCCCAGATAATAAAAGTCATAACTATCTTTTAAATTGTGTAACGAACCTAATACAAAATCCCACTCATACGCAGCTAAAACCTGCTCGGCTCGCCCTTTATTCTGAGTTGCCTGTCCTAACTCAATCCCGATTTTTACAATCGGTTTTTTTATATGTTCCTGTGTATTTTCTGTTTTGATTCGATACGTATTTACCGTTGCGATATATCCCGTCAAGTCAAACTCCGGCCACAAATCAAACCCGGCCGGAATAGCCGCATTCCCATTACATTCTACATGGTCGGTAAAACAAATTTCGTCTAAACCGGCCTCCGCACTCGCCCGAACCATTTGCGCTACTGAATGCTTTGCGTCAGGGGAGAACGTCGAGTGCATATGATAGTTGATTTTATATGGCTTCATGGTTCAGCGCCTGTTTCAACTCTTCTGTTTTGTCGCAGCGTTCCCAGGCTACTCCCAGATCCTCACGCCCCATATGTCCGTACGCAGCCAGTTTGCGATAAATCGGCTTCCGTAAATCCAGCGTTTTGATAATCTGCTGCGGCCGCATGTCAAATACTCGGCGAATTGCCTCAACGATCTGCTCGTCCGAGCAAATCGCGCCAGAAGTACGCACATGAACCGAAACCGGCTCCGCGACGCCGATAGCATACGCAAGTTGGACCTCGCACTCTTTGGCAATACCCGCCGCGACAACATTCTTTGCGATATAACGCGCCATATATGCTGCACTGCGGTCTACTTTCGTGGGGTCTTTTCCGCTAAAACATCCGCCGCCGTGGCTGGCATAGCCGCCGTAGGTATCTACAATAATTTTCCGCCCCGTCAAACCACTGTCTGCATGCGGACCTCCAACAATAAACTGTCCGGTCGGATTGACAAAAATCTTCGTATCTGCATCCATCAAATCAGCCGGAATAACAGCCCGGATTACATGCTCAATGATATCCTCACGAATGGTGTCTTGATGAACCTGAGGATCATGCTGCGCAGACACAACAATGGCATCCACGCGGACAGGCTTCCCGTCGTCATACTCTACCGTTACCTGAGTTTTTCCGTCCGGACGAAGATACGAAAGCGTTCCGTCTTTGCGAACAGCACTCAACCGCTTCGCTAATTCCTGCGCATAATAGATCGGCATCGGCATCAATGTCGGCGTCTGATCACACGCATAACCAAACATCATTCCCTGATCCCCGGCTCCGTCACGGTCTACACCCATCGCAATATCCGGAGACTGCTCATCAATAGCAGAAAGGACCGAACAAGCGTTTCCGTCAATTCCATATGAAGAATCTGTATATCCAATATCTACAATAACCTGGCGCGCAATTTTGGGGATATCCACATAGGACGAAGTCGAGATCTCACCCATGACAAACACCATACCGGTGGTCGTACACGTTTCACAAGCGACGCGCGCGGTGGGGTCCTCTCGTAAAATTTCATCTAATACCGCATCTGAAATCTGGTCACAGATTTTATCGGGATGCCCTTCCGTGACCGATTCTGACGTAAAAAATCTTTTCATGTTCCTACTCCTCTGAATTCTCTATATATTCCTGATCCAGCACGACCGTGCCCATCTCCAATACGACCGCTTCCAATGCTTTCAGCCGTTGCTTCAGGTCAGCGATTTCCTTTTCTTGTTCTTCAACTTTTTGTTTCAGTGTATTTACCTCAATGCTATTCGCAATACTGATCCCGCTTATTACATCTCCCATTCCGCTGTACATCTGCAAGCACCGCCTTTCTTCTACCATTAAAATATATCAACCTTTTCAGCATTTCATTTTACCATATTTTTTAAAAATTGTAAACACCTCAAATCAGATTCCAGGCGCCTTTTTTCATTTTTGTTGATTTTTTTGTAGGTAACGCATATATATTTTACAGAAACCACTCTTACACAGACAAAAACAAGGAGGAACAAATATGACATTAACATGCTTATCAGAAGGCAGCCAAGGGCCGATCGTGGGATACCTGCAAGATGTGCTTCGCCGTGCAGAATATTTAAACACGCAACCCACCTACGCATTCGATGAACAAACCAAAACAGCGGTTCAGCAGTTTCAAAAACAATTGGGGCTGGAACCTGACGGGATCGTTGGCGCCGAAACCTGGGAAGCTTTTTTACCGTACCTTACGGGCAATTTTACTTATACTGTAAAACCAGGGAATACCCTCAGCGGCATTGCCAAAAAGGCGGGTATTACGTTGCGCTCGCTGCTTGCAGCAAACCCGCTGATCAACCCGGACGAACTCTATCCAGGGCAGAAAATCGTCGTGCCGTTTTTACAATATATCGTCCCCACCAATCTGCAATACAGTTCCGACATCATGCATCTGAATATCAGTGCGCTGCGGACACGTTATCCGTTTTTACAAACCGGAACAGCCGGTTACAGCGTGTTGGGCAAATCGATTCCGTATATCCGGATTGGAACAGGAAAAAATGTCGTATTTTACAACGCTTCTCACCATGCCAATGAGTGGATTACCTCGCTGCTGTTAGTAAAATTTATCGAAATGTTCTGCTATGCATATGTCAACAATACCCCGATCAACGGGTTTGATCTCAAACAAATATTTGAACAATCCTCCATTTATTTGATTCCCATGGTTAACCCGGATGGAGTAGATCTGGTCACGGGTGCTTTGGATGATACAAGCAGTGCATACCGTTACGCTTTACAAATCGGCAAAAAATATCCGGATATTCCTTTTCCATCCGGTTGGAAAGCGAATATTGCAGGAACTGACCTAAATCTAAATTATCCGGCAGGCTGGCAAAAAGCAAAAGAAACCAAAGAAAAGGCTGGATTTTTTGCTCCTGCTCCCAGAGATTATGTAGGCCCTTATCCATTCTCAGAACCGGAATCCCGAGCTGTTGCACAGTTTACGGCCTCTTACCTGCCATCACTCATCTTGGCATATCATGCGCAGGGTGAAATCATTTATTGGAAGTATGCCGATTATGACCCGGAAGGATCTTATGAAATCGCACAGGAATTTTCCCGTCTGAGCGGATATACGGTAGAAACCACTCCGGAAGAATCCGGGAACGCCGGATACAAAGATTGGTTTATTCAGCAGTATAATCGGCCGGGATATACGATTGAAGTTGGCAAGGGACAATCGCCGTTACCCTTGGATCAATTTTCAAAAATATACAATGACAACATTGGCATTTTACTTTCGGCGGCCACAGCAACACTATAAGGAATCAAAGTTTATTATTTAAAATTCGCCGTTGATTGGCAATTTTGTTTGTGTGTGATATAATTTTTTTGTAAAAATATTAGGAGTAAAGTCATATGAAAACAAAAAGATTATATACACTTTTACTTGTTGTTGGGCTCCTTGCGTCTCTTTTGTCCGGATGCGGAGTTTCCAGAACCCCTCAACAAACAAAACATACGATCACCTTTTATACGGAGCAAACGGTATACGGCAATTTGCAGACCGCCGGAAATGAGCGTATTACACTGCCGCAACCGCCGCAAAAACAAGGGTTTGATTTTATCGGTTGGTTTTTTGACAACGATCTTTGGAAAAATCAACTGACAGAAGATACTTATCTGAATCAACCTCTATTACAGGACGTGTCGGTTTGGGCATACTTCACACCACAGACACAGCAGTATACGGTTACCTTTGAGACCAACGGCGGAATCCCGGTAGAACCGATTACAACCGACATCCTTTCGCAACAGCCGCAAACCTCCAAAGAAAAATTTCATTTTGATGGTTGGTTTTTGATAGTGATCTGACACAACAAGTTGTCTTTCCGCTTACCGTCACCAAAGATTTAACCCTTTTTGCAAAATGGGAATATGCGGGGCCAGACCCTGCCGTAGCAACAGCTGACGGGTTTGAACAAAACGGACAGACACTGACGTATCAGCAAGAAGTTTCGGAATCTCAACTTCAGCTTGCGGATAAAATCATCGTACCCGAGGACAGCACCTAGCAGATTTATACCGACGTCTCCTGCACACCCGAAACGATTATCGAAAGTAAAATTGTCCCGTTAACAGATGGGACCAACACTTTCTTTTTATTGGTTTCTAACAGCCTTTCAGGCAAGAGCCAAAAATATACGATTTTGATTACCAAAAGTGCGGACAATACCCATACGGCAACACTTTATCGCAACGGGACTCAGGTCGGAACCTTTACCGCAACCAGCGGACAAGACTGGAATTTCCCCAAGCCTGACGAATCGATTTATGAGTTCATCGGCTATTATTCTGATTCCGATTATACAGTGCCCTGGTCTCCGAGCCCGGCAACGCAGGATATTACTGTTTACGAAAAGTCGTATTACATCGGCGTTACAGTGAATGATACAGGTTCGGTAACCGGATTCTCCTCTCCGGTCACCGAAGGAGAAGAAGTTTATCTTAAAATACCGCAGCAAGTTCAAAACATCTCCGTAAAATCTGTTGATATGCAAGCATTCCAAAATACTGATATTTTATCATTGGATTTTGAAGCAGAAATTGACAGTCTGGGATATCAAGCGTTTTCAAAATGCACGAATCTTCAATCCATCAATCTTGAACATGTCAAATCTGTCAGCTCTCAGTGTTTTGAAAGGTGCTCCAATTTAACACAAGTTACGTGGGGAACCAAACTGACAAGTATTGGGGCTGACGCTTTTCGAAGAAGCGGGATACAAGAAACCTACTTACCCCAAACAATAAAAAGCATCGGTTCCTATGCCTTTGCGGACTGCACAAAGTTAATCTCGGCAACAATTGTCGGCCCGGCTTCGATTGGCTTATCTGCTTTTTCAAATTGCAGCAATCTACAAACTTTAGACCTTGGAGATCAAATTACAGAAATTGGAAACGGAGCCTTTTCTAAATGCGTTTCTCTCGAAAAAGTGCAGATTCCAGAAACGGTTTCTCTAATTGGGCTCAGAGCTTTTGCGGACTGCACTGCCTTACAGGAAATTACGCTTCCGGATTTTTCAATACACATCATGGGAGATATCATAGACGCAACGGCATATTATAAAAATTTGCAAAATTGGCAGGAAGGAGCCCTATATGTCGGTAATCATCTTTTAGAGGTCAACGATCAAATAGACGGTAAAAGCCGTACTTCCTATGATATCAGAGAAGGAACCGTAACCGTAGCGGATTACACCCTCAGCGTGTGTTCGAGCTTAAAGCAGTTAACGTTCCCAAGTTCCTTGCGGAGAATTGGTTCTTATATGATCGGCCGCTCAAGCCTGACTAGTATTGTTTTGCCGGATGGTTTGATTTCAATTGGAGACTACTGTTTCCGAAATAGTCCCTCTTTAACAAGCATCACACTTCCGGACAGCGTTCGAGATATTGGAACCGATGCATTTAAGGGAACGGGGATTTATCAAAACCCCGCAAACAAAGACGGAAACGCTGTATATTTGGGGAACCATCTCATACAAGTCAATCTTCCGGCAGGCACAACTTCCTACACCGTACGGGAGGGGACTGTCACGATCAGCAACAGCGCCTTTGCTTCCAGCGCTATTCAACAAGTCTCCCTACCGCAATCTTTAGTGTACATCGACTCCGAAGCATTCTCAGATTCACAACTAATTGAAATTACAATCCCGGAATCTGTCACGGAAATCGGACCGGAAGCCTTTAAAAATTGTCGCAATTTGCAACGTTTAACATTACCGAACTCCTTGAAAAAAGTGGCAGAGAGCGCATTTGAATATTGTTCTAGTCTTACGCAACTTTCTCTACCCTCACAACTAGAAGAAATCGGAAAATCTGCTTTTAGCGGCTGCGGATTAACTGAGGTTGTGATTCCTGCAGGAATACAAATCATCAATGATTATGCGTTTGGGGTGCAGCCGAACTTAAAGATCTTCTGCGAGGCATCAAGTAAGCCTGAAGGCTGGAGTAACAACTGGGACTTTGGCGCCAAGGGAAGAACCGTATATTGGTATTCCGAAACACCTCAAGCAGGATGCTGGCATTATGTAGGACAAAAACCGACCCCATGGGAAATATAAGTGAAGATAGTCACGTTACTATTGTTAATTCTCAGCAATATTAAAAAAAGCGCAGATGGGCCCCTTTCCCTCTGCGCTTTTATATATAAACTCGATTATTCCATTAAACAAGAATATTTATTCAGATTCATTTTTTGATTCAACAAGCAAAAAAATAAGCCCGGACAATCTCTGTCGCCCGGGCTTATCTCTATTAGATCTTCAATACGCGCTTTAACGGTTTATAAATGATGAAAGTAACAATTCCATTAATGCCCGCCTTGATCACATTGAACAATACGATAAAACCAAGCATGCCGACAACAACATCCACCGAAACACCCATAAAGAGCGGCGTAATCAGCAGGTTTGCAGGAATCATCACCACCGCCATCGCACAGATTCCGATCAGCAGAGCCACAACAGCGCCTTTCCGGGTACGATGGAACCGATAAAACAGGCCCGCACAAAGAACATATGCAGAAGTAGCGATTACATGCATCAAAATGCCGTACACGCCACTGGCAGCACTAACCGTTAATCCCTGAATCAGAGAAACCACAACGGTCATCAAAAAGCCGGAAAGCGGGCCAAACAAAAAGGTACACAATAAAATGGAAATGTCTGCCGGATCATACTCCAAAAATGGTACCGCAGGGAAAATGGGAAAATGGATAAAAAAGACCAGCACAATACTAACGGCGGCCAAGGCGGCCATTGTTACAAGTTGTCGGATTCGATTCTTCCCCTGCATGGCCGGAATTTCTTTTTTTGTTGTCATGAAACAACACCTCACAAAAATAATATTTTGCAATGCTGAGGCTCAAAAAAACACCCTGCAGCCAAAGGCCACAGGGTATACTTTGATTTTACACGGAAAACCGCACGTACGTTGTGCGCACTGTCTTCTTTCATCCGGACTTTAACCGTCGGTATCGAACAAATCGATTCTGCCTTGCGGCTCGTGGACTGCGTACCACCGATAGGGAATTTCACCCAACCCTGAAGCATTGTTACTTTCATTATACGCAGGCCGGTCTTATTTGTCAAGAGGGCTGCGCATCAAATTTGAAAAAATGTAACCATTGCGCCTTTACAGAACCGTAAATATTTGGTATAATAAGAATAATTTACAGCAAAATGATAAGGATAAAGGACTTTTTTCGGAGTAAATTATGGAACTTTTAGAAAAATTAAAAAATATTGCACAGCGATTTGAACAAATCCAGCAAAAGCTATCTGATCCGGACGTAATCACCGACCAGGAACAATTTAAAACATTGATGAAAGAGCATAAAACACTCGAACCCATCAACGAAAAATATTTAGAGTATCAAAAAACATACGATACGGTACAGGAAGCGCGAGAATTGTTGGACACACCTTTGGACAGCGATTTTCGTCAAATGGTAGAAGAGGAATTCGAACAGGCAAAGCAAACTTTAGTACAATTAGAAAATGAAATTAAGATTCTTCTCTTGCCCAGAGATCCCAACGATGACCGCAGTGTTATTGTGGAAATTCGCGGAGGTGCAGGAGGTGAAGAAGCCGCTTTGTTTGCCCATTCTCTATATCGGATGTATTCAATGTATGCAGATGCAAAAGGATTTCGAACCGAAGTTCTTTCCCTCAACGAAACCGAGTTGGGTGGCATTAAAGAAATCAGTTTTTCGATTGACGGACAAGGGGCATACAGCCGTTTGAAATTTGAAAGCGGCGTTCATCGCGTACAACGCGTTCCGGAAACAGAATCTCAGGGAAGAATCCACACCTCGACGGTTACTGTTGCCGTTCTGCCTGAAGTCGATGATGTGGAAGTCGACATCAATCCCAATGACTTGATTATTGAAACACACCGCTCCGGCGGAGCAGGCGGACAGCACGTCAACAAGACAGAATCCGCAATTCGTATTATTCACATCCCGACGGATACCGTCGTAGACTGCCAGGATGAACGCAGCCAATACAAAAACAAAGAAAAAGCGATGAAAATTCTTCGCTCTAAAATTTTTGAAAAAATGCAAGCTGAACAAAACGAAAAAATTGCGCAGGACCGTCGTAGTCAAGTAGGTTCCGGAGATCGCAGTGAGCGCATTCGAACCTATAACTTTCCGCAGGGACGTGTAACCGATCACCGAATCGGCTTAACCCTATATAAACTTCCGCAGATTATGGACGGGGATTTAGATGAACTGATTGACGCTCTGATCACGACCGATCAAGCCGAAAAGCTCAGTCACTATGAGGATGAGGAAGAATGAGCAAAGACAAATTCAAAGACAAAAAGATTAAAAATACAGATGTAACAGATAAAAAAGAAAAGGGCACAATGGGGCTTAAAGTCGCCATCTTTCTTTTGACCTGCCTTTTAGTCGGTGGCGTACTAACAACATTAAGCGCGATTTTACCTCGGTTGCCTTATTCTGTTACAGATGCAGCTGAACTTCAACATCTGACTTTTGGTATTCCGATCAAGTTCGTTGAACAATCTTTAAATGAAGAACAAATTCAAACTCTTACAGAAAAAGGATTGAATACTTCTTTTATTTTGCCTCGTTATGACCAATATCAAACAACGATTGACTGGGCAAAATTACTGGCAAATGTTTTGATCTTGTCGGTTGTTGCCGCGGCAGTCCTAGGCTTGATTATCCAACTGCCCCGATTAACTAAAAAATTATCTGTCTTTGCACTGATTGGGCTGTTGATCTGCATTCTAAGTGCGATTTTCCCCGCACCGCCGGGAACCTTTCAAACCATTGAAGATATTCAGCCGATGCGATTCGGTTTTGCCATCCGCTTTATCGAGCAAACACCGCCTTTAGGCAGTGCTTCTACGTTAGACGACGAAGCACTGAATCGCCAATTATCGCAGTCCTATTGGGCACCGAAAGTTTTTTTCGGAACGCCGGAAGGATATACCATCCATATTCAGGGTTGGCGTCTTCTGGCTGCCATTGCAGTCAATGCAATCCTGGCAGGGATCGTATACAACATTCTGATTCTTCTCAGGGCAGCAAAACGCGGAGGAAAAGCTGCTATCAAGGCAAAGTACATCGACAGATTATATGAATTGACGATTCGTCCCCTACCTTCGTCAACAAAACAACTCTTCCATATTACTCCGGACAAAGAATACAAGTGGCAAACTCTTGCCCGTCCACCGCGAAAAACAAAGCAAAAATAAACAAATTTTCAGATACCCCTGTTAAACATTAGTTAAAATGATACCGATTTATAATGTGGATAACAAACAAA
>WHHJ01000004.1 GCA_014872655.1 Clostridia bacterium | reverse complement strand
TAATATTGATCCCGTCAATCAGAATCGTTCCGAAATCAACCGGCCAAACCCCGGCAATCGCATTTAACAAAGTGGATTTTCCGGCGCCGTTGCCGCCGATTACGGTAACAAAATCCCCATCCTGCAAGGTAAGACTGACCCCGTTTAAAGCAACTTTCTGATTGACCGTTCCCGGATTAAATATCTTATAGATGTTATTCAATTCAAGCATTGTCATTTCCTCCGCCGCGTATAGATTTTAACACTTTATCGGGAACCCCGCGTGTAAAATATTTCCCCTTAATATACGGCACGGCAAGGAAGATTGCAACGACCACCGCGCTCAGCAACTTCAGGTACAAGGTCGGCAGACCCAATTGAATAACAAGCGTGATTACAATGTAATACAAAATGGCTCCAACCACCACACTGGCAAGCCGATAGGCAAAGTTGAATCGTTTGCCCATAACAACCTCACCGATAATGACCGCCGCCAAACCGATAACGATGGCGCCGCGGCCCGCGTTGACATCAGACGCATTGCTGTACTGTGCAAATAACGCGCCCGAAAAAGCCACGATTCCGTTGGAAATGACTAATCCAAGCATTTTAGAAATATTCGTGTTGATCCCTTGTGCACGCGCCATATTCGGATTGCACCCGGTTGCCCGAATCGAACAGCCGACTTCGGTACCGAAAAACCAATACATAATGGCGATCACCACCGCGACCACCGCCACACAAATCAGCACCGGGATATACCAGCGCTGCGGATTGCCGACATCTCTGGCATTTAATACCAAATCCTTGGCTGGCCGAGAGATGGGAACATTGGACCGCTCCAGCATAATGGCCATATTGATCGAATACAGGCTCAGCTGCGTTAAAATCCCGGACAGAATGTCGGGAATCCCCATTACGGTGTGGAAAAATCCGGTCATAAACCCGGCGGCCATTCCGGCAAGCAGCGCCATCAGCATCGCCAGCCAAACATTCCACCCACACGACAAAAGCATCACGCACACCGCGCCGCCCGTCACAAAACTACCGTCTACCGACAAATCGGCAAAATTCAAAATCCGGTACGTAATATAAACGCCCAGCGCCATAATACCCCAGATCAACCCCTGCACGACCGCACTCGGCAGAGAGTTTACAAATACCATGATATCAGCCATCAGAAACAATCACTCCAACTATAAAATACAAAAACAGCAACAAACATCGCTCATTGCTGTTTTTGTCGTTTTTTATTCCATATCCAAGGCAACCATGCCTTCCGGGATCTCTACGCCAAGTTCTTCGGCGATCTCCGGATTATATTTTTCAACCAAACCGTCCGTTACGTACTGAATCTCAAAATCAGACGGCTGTTTGCCGTTGACCAAAATCTCATACGCCATCAAGCCGGCTTGATAACCCATATCGTAATAGCTGCCCGACAATGTAGCCAGTCCGCCGGCTTTACACATATTTTCTTCCCCCGCGATAACCGGAACCTTCTTGTCACCGCCCAGTGTAATATTCTTTACCAGGCCCATGTTATCTGCCATGGTGTTATCGGTCGGAATATACATCACGTCGCATTCCGCGACGGCTTTGGTTACAACCGTTGTGATATCGTTGGTGTTCATTACCGTATAAACCTGATGTGCAATGCCCATTTCGTCCAACGCCGCTTCTGCCAGATCAGACTGGAATTTAGAATTGGGTTCAGAAGAACAATACACAATGGCAACCTTTTGTACGTTCGGGCACAGTTTTTTCAACAATTCCATCTGCCGGTCAATCGGAGACAAGTCCGAAACGCCCGTGACATTCCCGGTCGGTTTGCCCGATTCGTCCAACTCCACACCGGCTGTTGCAAAATCCGTAATCGATACGCCGATCACCGGAATCGTCGCGGTAGCCGAGTAAGCCGCCTGTAAGGCAGAGGTTGCGTTGGCCAAAATCAAATCTACATTTGAAGAAACAAATTTCGACGCGATCGTACCGCAATTGGAAACCTCACCCTGCGCGTTCTGATAATCAAACTCCACCTTGTCGCCCAACTTTTCGGTTAATGCGGCTTTAAACCCTTCTGTTGCACTATTCAGTGCCGTATGCTCCATCTGCTGAATGATACCGACCTGATACGTGCCGTCTTCTCCGGACTCCTGAGGCGCGGAACAGGCCGCCAGTCCAAACAGCATGCCGGCTGCCAGCAGCGGCGCCAATACTTTTTGCAGTTTCATACAATCCCTCCATCAACAATCGGGCGGAACCCGATTCAGATTTATCATGAATAAACATACATTTATTCCAAATATAACTTTTATTTATTATACAATTTTTTTCCAGGTTTGGCAATGTTTGTTTTGAATAAAATCCGCAATGGTTTTTTATACATTTTCAATACACTCTACACAAAACGGCAGGCAAAGAACCGGCTTTGAGGCTTTGCTTTCCGGATACGGACTCCGAAGACATGATCAAAGCGCTTGTGTATCCGCGTTTGCACGAAAAATTTTGACTGTCGCCTTTTGTTTTTAACAGAAATATGTCTTCTTTTTGTTTTGTCTTGACATCCGTTTGGGCGTATGATATACTATACACATAATATAGGTTTTCTGTAACTGACGGATGAGCGGAGTACCGCAAAGAAGCAGAAAATTATACATTGTCGACCGTCTGGGCAGGCCTGTTTGCAAAATAGGTCTGCCTTTTTGTATTGAAGGAGGATTTTCCATGAAAAAAGTAGCGATTATTATGGGCAGCGACAGCGATTTACCGGTTGTCCAAGGAGCCATTGACACGTTAAAAGATTTTTGTGTTCCGGCCGAAGTACACGTCTATTCCGCACACCGCACACCGGACGAAGCACGTGATTTTGCACGCAGTGCCCGTCAAAACGGTTTCGGCGCCATTATCGCAGCAGCCGGAAAGGCCGCGCATTTAGCAGGAGCCATGGCGGCAAACACCACGCTGCCGGTCATTGGAATTCCGGTGAAATCTTCCACACTCGACGGGCTGGATGCATTACTGTCTACGGTACAGATGCCGTCCGGACTGCCGGTTGCAACGGTTGCCATCGACGGAGCCAAGAACGCAGCCCTGCTGGCCATCCAGATTTTAGCTGTTGAAGACGAACAACTGGCCGCTAAGTTGGACAAGCAAAGACAAGATGCCAGCGCTGCAGTACTAAAAAAAGACGCTCAGATCAGCCAGCAGTTCAATTAAATCTTTAAAAGAAACAGTAAGCCATACGCGACCAGTCTTGCAACTCCATGCGAAGCATTCGCCCCGGACTCAAAGACTGACGGCGTATTAAAAAAGAGGTTAAATGCAGGCTTATAGCCGTTTAAAAATATCAGAGCTGCCCAATCAGCGACCGATGAAAAAAAATTCTTTCATTCGGCGAAACCGCGGCTGAAAAATCAAATCAATTTTAACACAGCATTTTATCTTTTGAATATAAAATGATTTCGGAGGGGTTTTACAATGGAAAAAAGAGAACAAATGTACGAAGGAAAAGCCAAAAAGGTTTTTGCAACCGACGATCCTCAACTGTGCATCGTATCGTACAAGGATGACGCAACCGCATTTAACGGAGCCAAGAAAGGAACCATTCTGGGCAAAGGCGCCATCAACAACCGCGTGACCAACTACCTGATGCAGATGCTGGAAAAGAAAGGGATTCCCACCCATTTTGTCAAACAGCTTTCAGACACCGATACCGTGGTAAAACGCGTAAAGATTATTCCGCTAGAGGTTATTGTGCGCAATATTGCGGCAGGTTCTCTGGCAAAACGGTTGGGACTTGAAGAAGGAACAAAATTAAAGAAGACCGTTCTGGAATATTGCTACAAGTGCGATGAACTCGACGACCCGATGGTGAATGAATATCACATTCTGGCTATGGAATACTGCACCAAAGAGGAACTGGACCAAATTGCGGATTACGCACTCCGAATCAATCAAATTCTGACCGACTATCTGAAAGAAGCCAATATTGAATTGATTGACTTTAAGTTGGAATTCGGCAAAACATCCGACGGAACGATTGTGCTGGCTGACGAGATCTCTCCCGATACCTGCCGGTTCTGGGATGCGGTAACGCACGAAAAGCTGGATAAAGACCGGTTCAGAAGAGACATGGGCGGCGTTGAAGACGCTTATCGTGAAATCCGCAGACGTCTGCTGGGCGAATAATTGTATTTTGAGTTGAACACGGCAAGCCGTGTTCAACTTTGTTATCGAATCATAAAAAACGGAGAGTTATCTATGAAAAAAATCAAAGAAGAGTGCGGCGTATTCGGCATATTCAGCAATCGATGCGAATCGTTGGCCACCGACGTTTATTACGGTCTGTTTGCATTACAGCACCGAGGGCAGGAAAGCTGTGGGATCGTGATTAACGACGACGGCGTATTTAACTACTATAAAGATTTAGGGTTGGTCAATGACGTATTCACCTCGGACGTGCTGCAAAAACTGGGCGATGGGAATATGGCCATCGGACATGTTCGCTACGGAACGACCGGGGCCACCGACCGGCTAAACAGCCAGCCCATTGTTGTGAATCATATTAAGGGGAAAATGGCGCTGGCGCATAACGGCAATCTGGTCAACTCCTACGAGCTGCGGCAGGAACTGGAACTGGAAGGATCCATTTTTCACACCACATCCGACACCGAAGTCATTTCTTATATCATCACCAAAGAACGCCTGGGGGCGCCGTCGATCGAAGAGGCGGTTAATCGGGCGATGGACAGAATCAAAGGCGCTTATTCGTTGGTTATTATGTCGCCGTCTAAACTGATCGCCGTTCGTGACCCGAACGGATTCCGCCCCCTCTGCTACGGCATGACGGAAGACGGAAAATATGTTGTGGCATCAGAATCCTGCGCATTGGATGCAACCGGCGCAAAATTGATCCGAGATATCGAACCGGGCGAAATCGTTGTATTTGACGAAAACGGGATTCGCTCGATCCGAGACCATTGCGGACAGGCCAAACCGACGGTTTGTATTTTTGAGTATATTTATTTTGCAAGACCGGACTCGGTTCTCGACGGGCGCAGCGTGCACAATGCACGTCTGAAAGCAGGCGCGTGCTTGGCGATGGAACATCCGGTACAAGCCGACGTGGTTATCGGCGTTCCGGATTCCGGTATTGACGCGGCGATTGGTTATTCTCGGCAGTCGGGCATCCCGTACGGCGTTGGATTTATCAAAAACCGGTACATCGGCCGTACCTTTATTTCGCCCGGACAAAAATCCAGAGAAAACAAAGTAAAAATTAAACTGAACCCCATTTCGGAAACCGTGAAAGGCAAACGTGTGGTTTTGATTGACGACTCGATTGTTCGCGGAACAACTTCGGCAAGAATCGTCAAACTGCTGCGTGACGCCGGCGCCAAAGAAGTACACATGCGTATTTCTTCCCCGCCATTCCTCAACCCCTGTTATTACGGCACCGATATCGATTCCAAAGATGTTTTGATTGCCTGCCAGCACTCGATTGCCGAAATTGAAAAAATTATCGGGGTAGACAGCCTGGGATATTTGAATGTAGATAATTTGTCGATGCTGATCGGAACGGAAAAGGGCTGCGGGTATTGTGACGCATGCTTCTCGGCGGATTATCCGACACAGGTTCCCACAGAGACCTGCAAAGACCGATTCGAAAACAAGATTGGAAAGAAAAGAGGGTAACCCATGAAAAGTTACAGCGAAAGCTACAAACAAGCCGGCGTAGATATCACAGCCGGATACAAAGCAGTTGAACTGATGAAACAGCATATCGCACGGACTATGACCGGCGGAGCACTGTCCGATATCGGCGGATTTGGCGGACTGTTTGAACTGGACATGACAGGGATTCAGCACCCGGTTTTAGTCAGCGGAACGGACGGCGTGGGCACCAAACTGAAAATGGCATTTTTAATGGACAAGCACGACACGGTGGGCATTGACTGCGTGGCGATGTGCGTCAATGATATTATCTGCTGCGGCGCAAAGCCTCTGTTCTTTTTGGATTACGTGGCGGTCGGCAAAAACCGTCCCGAAAAAGTGGCGACGATCGTTTCGGGCGTTGCGGAAGGCTGCGTACAGGCAGGATGTTCTCTGATCGGCGGAGAAACGGCTGAAATGCCGGGCTTTTATCCCGAAGACGAATATGATCTGGCCGGCTTTTCGGTCGGCGTAGTGGACAAAGACAAAATCTTAAACAACCGCACCATCCGCGAAGGCGACGTTGTGATTGCGCTGCCGTCAAGCGGTGTCCACTCCAACGGTTTTTCGCTGGTTCGTCGGGTATTTGACGTAGAAAACAGCGACCTGAACGCCCCGGTGGCAGAGCTGGGCGGTCAATCCATTGGACAAGCGCTGTTGACACCGACTAAAATCTATGTGAAGCCGATGCTGGCATTGTTTGAACAGATTACCGTAAAGGCCGTTTCGCATATTACGGGCGGTGGATTCTATGAAAATATTCCCCGCAGCATTCCGGACGGATTCGGCGTAAAGATTGACAAGGCGAGTCTTCGTATTCTGCCGATTTTTGATCTGATTGCCAAGACCGGAAAGATTCCGGAGCGGGATATGTTTAACACCTTTAACATGGGCGTGGGCATGAGCGTTGTAGTAGATAAAAACGACGCCGATCAGGCGCTGGCTATTTTGAAAGAACACGGGCAGGACGCCTATATCATGGGCCAGACAGAAAAATCGGAGGAAAGTGTAAAAATATGCTAAGCACACCTTTTCCCAAAACCCGCATTGCGGTGTTTGTCTCCGGCGGTGGAACCAATCTGCAGGCATTGATCGACGCACAAAACCAGGGGCGGCTGAAAAGCGGCGTTCTCACGCTGGTAGTTTCCAACCATGCCGACGCTTATGCGGTCACCCGGGCCCGTGAAAACGGGATCCCCGTTTGCATTGTTGAAAAAGCAGGAAAAAGCCAGGAAGAATTTGAGCAGCAACTGCTTGCCGCGCTGCGCGAAAACGAGATTGATTTGATTGTGTTAGCCGGATTTATGAGTATTTTGAGCGCGTCGTTTACCCGGCAATACGAAAAACGGATGATCAATATCCACCCGTCTCTGATTCCGTCCTTTTGCGGAAAAGGATTTTACGGGTTAAAGGTTCATGAAGCGGCTCTGGCCTACGGCGTTAAGGTAACGGGCGCCACCGTACACTATGTCAACGAAGTTCCGGATGGCGGCGAAATTATTGCCCAACAACCGGTTCGGATTTTGAAATCTGATACGCCGCAAACCCTGCAGCGACGTGTGATGGAACAGGCGGAGTGGAAACTGCTGCCGCGCGCAGCCGAAGAAGTATCACGCCGGCTGGCCAAACAAAAAACAAAATAAAACAGACTGCACCGATACGAGCAGAATCGTTATCGTGCAAAAACAAAATAATTTTTCTGCACCGAGATAGACGGAGCGGTCATCGGGCATAAGGTAAAACGATAGAAACTGCCGTGCCACCGTAGAAAAATCGAAAGACGCACCGGAAATGCAGCGGCGACCACACTTTTCTGCGCCGACGCGGACAGAACGGTCGGCGCAGGACAGACCAATACAATAGTTCCCCCGCACCGGTACGGATGAAATGATCCTCGCTGGGGCAAACCAAAAACAAGAACAGCCCCTGCGCCAACATGGATCAGGCAGTTCTCGGCCGAGCAGATAAAAACGACAGAAATCCCCCCCCTACTACCAAAACAGAAACGGGAGAAATGAAAGATGGATATTTATAAAATAAACCGAATCCGGTCCTTGCTGAGCGGAAATTCTTATGTAGGCAGAGGCATTGTGCTGGGCAAATCCGAAAACGGAAAAAACGCCGTGGCCGCCTACTTTATTATGGGTCGCAGTGAAAACAGCCGCAACCGCGTATTTGTCCGGGAAGGCAACGATGAAATTAAAATTTATCCGTTTGATGAAAGTAAAGTGGAAGATCCTTCGCTGATTATTTACGCGCCGGTTCGCACTTGGCAAAACAACCTGATTGTAACCAACGGAGATCAGACGGACACGATCCGCACTTTTCTGCGCGAAGACAAAACGTTTGAACAGGCGCTGGACACCCGGTGTTTTGAGCCGGATTATCCCAACTTTACCCCGCGTATCAGCGGCATGATTACGTTTACGCCGACCGACTTTACGTATAAGATGAGTATTCTGAAATCGGCTGATGCGGACGGTTCCGCTTGTTCCCGGTATACCTTTTCTTATTCGGCCATTCCCGGTTTGGGACATTTTTTACATACCTATATCTGCGACGGAAATCCCATTCCGACCTTTGCCGGAGAACCCGAACGGGTGGTTATTCCCGACAACATTGACGATTTTACCAGTGAGATCTGGGATAACCTGGATGAGCAAAACAAGATTTCACTGTACGTTCGGTATTGCAATCTTGAAACCGGCAAAATCGAAGACCGGCTGATCAACAAAAACACACAGGAGATGGAATCATGAAAGAATTTGAACTGAAATACGGCTGTAACCCCAACCAAAAACCGGCCCGCATCTATATGGATTCAAACCGGGATCTGCCGATCCAAATCTTGTCCGGAAAACCCGGATACATCAACTTCTTGGACGCCTTTAACAGCTGGCAGCTGGTACGGGAATTGAAACAGGCTCTGAACATGCCGGCGGCAACTTCTTTTAAACATGTCAGCCCCACCTCGGCCGCGGTCGGGATTCCCATGCCGCAAAGTTTGAAAAAAGCGTGCTTTGTGGATGATATCGAAGGACTGGACGAATCGCCTTTGGCCACCGCTTATGCGCGGGCAAGAGGGACGGACCGCATGTCTTCGTTTGGGGACTGGATTGCACTCAGCGACGTCTGCGACGCGACGACGGCAAAACTGATTGCCCGTGAAGTTTCGGACGGCATCATTGCCCCCGGATATACGGACGAAGCACTGCAAATCTTGAAGACCAAGCGCAAAGGTAATTACAATATTGTACAGATCGACGAGCAGTATGAGCCGGAAGAAATTGAACGCAAGCAGGTTTTCGGCATCACGTTTGAACAGGGGCGCAACAACTTTACCATTGACGCCTCGCTGCTGACGAATATCGTCACACAAAACAAACAACTATCCCCACAGGCACAGCGGGATTTGATCATTGCGCTGATTACGCTGAAATATACACAGTCCAATTCGGTCTGCTTTGCCAAGGACGGTCAGGCCATCGGCGTCGGTGCCGGACAGCAGTCACGAATTCACTGCACCAGACTGGCGGCAAATAAGGCGGACCTGTGGCATTTGAGACAGCATGAAAAGGTACTGAATCTACCGTTTTTGGAGCAGGTAAAGCGGCCGGAACGCGACAATGCGATTGACGTATATCTTTCAGACGACGCGCAGGACGTGTTAGCGGACGGTCAATGGCAAAAACTGTTCAGCGTTTGCCCCGAACCGTTTACCAAAGAACAAAAACAAGCTTACTTGGCAACGATTCAAGACGTTGCACTGGGCTCGGACGCGTTCTTCCCGTTTGGCGACAATATTGACCGGGCAGCAAAGAGCGGTGTACGTTATATTGCTCAGCCGGGCGGTTCTATCCGTGATGATCTGGTGATTGAGGCCTGCGACCAATACGGCATTGCCATGGCCTTTACCGGCATGCGGTTGTTCCATCACTGATGCGAACAGAGGAGGGATGCAGCGATGAAGATTCTGGTTGTCGGAGGCGGCGGAAGAGAACACGCCATTATCAAAAAAATTAAGCAGAACCCCAACGTTGAAACGATCTATGCCCTGCCCGGAAACGGCGGCATTGCCGAAGATGCGCAGTGCGTAGACATCGGCGCAAAAGAGATCGATAAAATCACACAGTTTGCGGTAGAACATGCAATTGATTTTGCCATTGTGGCACCGGACGACCCCTTGGTATTGGGAGCGGTGGATCAATTGCAGCAAGCCGGGATCCCCTGCTTTGGCCCGCAAAAAAATGCGGCAATGATCGAGGGCAGCAAAGTATTTGCCAAACAGCTGATGAAAAAATACGGCATTCCAACAGCTCGGTACGAAGTTTTTGACCAGGCACAGCAAGCGTTGGAATATCTAAAAACGGCACCGTGTCCCACGGTGATTAAAGCAGACGGACTGGCGCTGGGCAAAGGCGTCATCATTGCCCAAACCAGACAACAGGCCGAACAGGCTGTACGGTCGATGATGGAAGACAAGGTGTTTGGCGAAAGCGGAAGCCGGATTGTGATTGAAGAATTTTTGGAAGGCCCCGAAGTGTCGGTTTTGACCTTTACGGACGGAAAGACCATTATTCCGATGGTTTCTTCCATGGACCACAAGCGGGCTAAGGATAACGACGAAGGATTAAATACCGGAGGCATGGGCACCATTGCGCCCAATCCGTATTATACCGAAAGCATTGCAGACGAATGTATGCGGACGATTTTTAGACCGACCATCGAGGCGATGAACCAGGAGGGAAGAACGTTCCGCGGATGTTTGTATTTTGGTCTGATGCTGACCCAAGACGGGCCGAAGGTGATTGAATATAACTGCCGATTCGGCGACCCGGAAACCCAGGTTGTTTTGCCGCTGCTGCAAAGCGATCTGCTGGAGATTATGATGCACGTACAGGCCGGGACGCTCGACCAGGCAAAAGTGTCGTTCAGCAAAGACTGCGCCTGCTGCGTGGTCATGGCGTCGGACGGGTATCCGCAAAAATATGAAACCGGATTTGAAATCACCCTGCCGCAGGATCATTCGTTGATTTATGTTGCCGGCGCAAAACAGAAAGACGGCAAGCTGGTTACCGGCGGCGGACGGGTGTTAGGTATTACCGAGACGGCCCCGACACTGCGCGAGGCGATTGAAAAAGCTTACACAACGGTACGCAATACCCACTTTGAAAACGCGTATTACCGGTCAGATATCGGTAAAAAAGCGCTTGCTTTACGGGAGGATTAACGGCATGGTTTATAGAATATATGTCGAAAAAAAACAACCTTTTGCACACGAAGCCCATGCGCTCAAAGAAGACTTGTGCGGGCTGTTGGGCATTGAAGCATTGACCGATCTGCGGATTTTGAACCGGTATGATGTAGAGAATATCGACCCCGAATTATTTGAACAGTGTAAAAAGACCGTTTTCTCCGAACCGCAGTTGGACACGGTGACCGAAGAGCCGCCGGCAGACGGAATTTCGTTTGCGGTGGAGTATTTGCCGGGTCAGTTTGACCAACGGGCCAATTCGGCAGAAGAATGTATTCAGATTATCTCCAAAGCGGAGCGGCCTACCGTTCGCTCTGCCAAGGTTTATGTTTTGTACGGCAATTTGTCCGATTCCGATTTGGCCGCCATTCAAAAATACGTGATCAACCCCGTAGAGGCTCGCCTGGCATCGGCTGAAAAGCCCGAGACCCTAAAGGCAGAATATACGGTACCGACGACGGTACAAACCCTGGATGGGTTCCGGCAGTTGGACGAAGACGGTCTGCGCCGTTTTCTTGCCGATTATGCGTTGGCAATGGATTTAGACGATCTGCGTTTTTGCCGGGATTATTTTACCAGTGAAAAACGGGATCCGACCATTACCGAAATTCGGATGATCGATACCTATTGGTCCGACCACTGCCGGCATACCACCTTTTTAACGACCATTGACGGGGTGCAGTTTGAGGACGCGCTGTTGCAAAAAGCGTACGAGGATTATCTGCAAACCCGGGAGCAACTGGGACGCACAAAACCGCAAAATCTGATGGATATTGCCACGCTGGCTGCCAAATATCTGCGCCGGCAAGGGCTGTTGGAAAAGTTGGACGAATCCGAAGAAATCAATGCCTGCACCGTGAAGATGGACGTGCAGATTGAAGGCAAGACCGAACCCTGGCTGCTGCTGTTTAAAAACGAAACACACAATCACCCCACGGAGATTGAACCGTTCGGCGGCGCGGCAACCTGTATCGGCGGCGCGATCCGCGACCCGCTTTCGGGCCGGAGTTATGTTTACGCCGCAATGCGTGTCACCGGCGCAGCCGATCCGACCGTTGACGTCAGCCAAACCATGGAGGGGAAATTGCCGCAGCGTAAGATTGTCACAACGGCGGCCGCCGGATATAGTTCTTACGGTAACCAAATCGGATTGGCAACAGGCCAGGTTGATGAAATTTATCATCCGGGCTATGCGGCAAAACGGATGGAAATCGGCGCCGTGATTGCAGCCGCCCCTGCAGAAAATGTACGCAGAGAACGGCCGCAACCCTCGGATAAAGTGATTTTATTGGGCGGCAGAACCGGCCGAGACGGCTGTGGCGGTGCGACCGGGTCGTCCAAATCTCATAATATACAATCGTTGGAAAGCTGCGGCGCAGAAGTCCAAAAAGGAAATGCACCGGAAGAACGCAAACTGCAACGGTTATTCCGCAATCCAAAAGCTTCGCGGCTGATTAAGCGCTGCAACGACTTTGGCGCGGGCGGCGTTTCGGTTGCAATCGGAGAACTGGCCGACGGGCTGGACATTGATTTAAATGCTGTTCCTAAAAAGTATGAAGGACTGGACGGAACCGAACTGGCGATCAGCGAATCGCAGGAACGGATGGCGGTCGTCGTCGCCCAAGAAGACGTCCAAGCATTTTGTGAGCTGGCCAAAGCCGAAAACCTGGAAGCGACCGTAGTGGCAACCGTAAAACAGGATCCGTATCTGACGATGAGCTGGAACGGGAATACGATTGTAAACCTGTCTCGCGAGTTTCTCAACTCCAACGGAGCTGAAAAACATATCACCATTGCGCCGCAAGCACCGCAGCCGTTTGAAAAACAACTGCCGGCAGACTTCCAGTCCGGCCTGCATGCATTGGCACAAGACCTCAATATCTGTTCCAAACGAGGACTCTCGGAACGATTTGACTCCACGATCGGCGCGGGAACGGTGTTGATGCCGTTCGGCGGTACCTATCAAAAAACCCCGATTCAGGCGATGGTTCATAAAATTTCTGTGGAAGACAAAGACACGTCGACCTGCTCGTTTTTATCGTGGGGCTACAACCCGTTTATATCCGAAAAGAGCCCGTATCACGGAGCGTATCTGGCCGTGATTGAATCGGTCAGCAAACTGATTGCAACGGGTGCTTGTTTTGAAGACGTTTACCTGACTTTTCAGGAATATTTTGAAAAACCTAAGCAGGACCCTGCCCGTTGGGGTAAACCGCTGGCGGCTCTGCTGGGCGCGTTTGAGGCCCAAAAGCAACTGAAAATCGCCGCAATCGGCGGAAAAGACTCCATGAGCGGATCGTTCGAACAACTGGATGTTCCGCCGACGTTGGTTTCGTTTGCGGTAACGACCGGAACGGTGGACCAGGTGATCAGTCCGGAATTCAAGCAGGCCGGCCATCGCGTAGTGCTGTTGCAGCCGCAATATGACGAAAACGGGCTGCCTGTAACCGAATCCCTACTGCAAACATTCCAAACCGTTACCGATTTGGTTCGGAGCAAAAAAGCGGCGGCGGTATACACGCCCACTTACGGCGGCGTTGCCGAAGCGATCTTCAAAATGACGATGGGCAACCGAATCGGATTTACCTTTGACGCAAGTGTCGACCTGTCCGTGCTGTTTGCCTATCATTACGGCGCGTTTGTGGTGGAATTGACTTCGGATGACGAAGTCGGCGTTCTACTGGGAACAACGGTTTCCCCGTTACAGTTGAAATGGGGCGAAAAAGCAGTCGATTTGGAAGAACTGTACGCCTTGTATGAAAATAAATTGGAAGATGTATTTCCCTGCAATCAGGTCGGAAAAACATCTACAGATGCCGACCAGGAAACGGTGGAAAACTTCTCTTATCCGGCACAGACCCGGCGCGGTCCCAAAATTCGGCAGACCAAGCCCCGGGTATTGATTCCGGTCTTTCCGGGCACGAACTGTGAATATGATACGGCAAAAGCGCTGGCGGCAGCCGGAGCACAACCCGAAATTTTTGTGATCAACAATCTTACCGCCGACGCGGTCTCGCAATCGGTACGGTTGTTTGCCGAAAAAATCGAGCAAAGCCAAATTATCTTTATCCCCGGCGGATTCTCCGGCGGCGACGAGCCGGACGGTTCCGGAAAGTTTATTACCGCATTCTTCCGCAATCCGGAAATCAGCCAGGCGGTAACCGATTTACTGGAAGCGCGCGACGGTCTGATGGGCGGAATCTGCAACGGCTTCCAGGCGCTGATCAAATTGGGTCTGGTTCCGTACGGCAAGATTGTGCAGACAGACGAACATTGTCCCACATTAACCTACAATACCATCGGCCGGCACCAATCTAAACTGGTTCGGACCCGCGTGGCCTCCAATCAATCTCCATGGATGATGCACACCGAGGTCGG
Source organism: Clostridia bacterium (assembly GCA_014872655.1). Taxonomy (GTDB): domain Bacteria; phylum Bacillota; class Clostridia; order Oscillospirales; family UBA644; genus UBA644. Next base: position 42,840 of record WHHJ01000004.1, on the reverse strand, counting down.
ACAAGTGTTTACCGTGCCGATTTCACACGGCGAAGGCCGGTTTATCGCTGAACCCGAACTGATCCGACAACTGGCTCAAAACGGTCAAATTTTGACGCAATATGTCGACCTGCAAGGACAAGCAACGATGGATATTGCGTTTAACCCGAACGGTTCGTTCTGTGCCATTGAGGGCATCACTTCTCCGGACGGACGAGTATTCGGTAAAATGGGGCACTCCGAGCGTGTCGGAACGGGATTATATCAAAATGTGGACGGTTGTTATGATATGGGGCTATTCCGCTCGGCGGTAGAATATTTCAGCCTATAAAAGTTGATTCGGCAAAGTTTGCCCAAGAAACAATGCGTTGCACACGTCTTCATTCTGTGCAGCCAACAATCGGAAACCGATAGAATAAAATCAAAACAAGCGATGACTTTCGTCATCGCTTGTTTTTTTAATTCGGATCCATAAAAGCTTCTTCTTTATAGAGACAGACACAAGTTGTTAAGAAATCAATCACCGGCTCCAGACCATAATGGCCTTCTTTTTCATGTAAATAAAGAAATGTCAAGGTCACCGAATCTGAAAGACCAATAAGGCTTCCGTTTTTATACAAATATAGGACATAGGCATCCTGTCCTATCCTATCCGCCAGGATTCGTTTATACCACAAATTGCAAAAATAAATACGCTTTAACTAAATGCCCTAAAGGCAACAAGTAGAGTTGCACGATAAAAGCATACAGACGAGTTCCATGAATATAAACGCGCGGACGGGTTACACGATACAGGCGCGCGGGCAGATTACATGAATATAAGCGCACGAAGACCCAATTACAGAAGTCAATTTCCCCTGTTTTTACAATTTTTCTAAATGCTGGAACGAGAGCCAATCCGTTTCCAATTTCTTTCAACCGTCCGAAAGGGATTGCCCTGCTTTGCTGCGTTTTTTGCTCACAAGGTTAAGTAGTCCGCTTTTCTTTCCATAAAAAAATTCGGCAGAATATTCTGCCGAATTTTTTAAATCAATCGATTATGCGCGATTCTTTTTGTTAACAACCAATACGCCAGCCACTGCAGCTAAACTAATCAAAGCCAGAGAAGCCCACAGCATCAGTTCTGCGCCGTCAGAAGTCGGAGGTGTTTCTTCCGGCTCTTTATCCGTGTCAGTATCAGTATCTGTATCGGTGTCAGTGTCGGTATCCGTGTCAGTTCCTGTTGCAGGAATCTTCTCAGCAGGCAAGCTGTATCCGCAAACGGTGCATTCTTGATGTTTGCTACCGTCTTCGGTTGCCGTTGCTTCTTTATCTACCACCCACTCAAAAGTGTGTGCAGCATATTCAGATTTCTCACCACAGGTGCACTCTTTCCAGTGACCGTCTTCATCGCTGTTCCAATCTGGACCATACTCATGTGTATGCGGAACGAAATTGCCGTCACTGTCGACATCAAGTCCGGCATCCCCTGCTCCGGAGATGGTGATATTGCTTTGCTCGCCGTCTACTTTAACGACCGGAATTTCATCATTACCACTCATCGCAACGGAAGAACCGGTTGCAAAGGTCAACTCTGCAGTAGATTCTTTCGGGTCTACATTGATGCCTTCCCAAGACTTCTCGCCAACCACCAAAGCCAAATCGTCTTCGACGTTAACAGAAGAAGCATTCACAACAACCGGGCATCCACCCATCGTATGCGTATTGTCAATGGTCAAACCATCCAACGTAACATTTTGAGATTGATATACATTAACAGTATGTTTATTCAAATCGGTCGATACCAAGCTACCGTTTTTGATCACAACATTTTCAGCACCGTTTACCTGTAACAAATGCGCATCGTTGGGGAATGTGCTGTAAAAATCTTCTGTAGCGGTGATGGTGTGGCCGTTCAAATCCAATGTTGTATTATCTGTTGTCAAATCAAGCATTTTTCCAACAGCAACATTTTCGGTTAAAACAATCGTTGTCTCCGGCTGTGCCTTTCCGTTGAAAATCTGTTCATTTAAATTGATATTACTGTCAACTAAAATGGATAAGTTTTTATTGTTTACCGTAACACCGGCAGAATTAAAGTTATGAATTCCGGGGTTCCACAGATATGCTCCGTCCTGGTTGAAACCGGAATAAGCGGTATCTGTAAAATCAATCGTAACGTTTTCCGCATTCAGCGTACCGGCTTTGGCGTAGTTGGCAGAAACCCATCCGCACAGCTCTACATCTTTCATGGTAGCAGTACCGATATCATCGGAGTTGAATACAATAGATCCGGACCAATTCCACTCATCTCCGCTGCGCAACAGTTTCAATCCCTCAAGCGTAGCATTTTTTCCTGAAATTTCAATTGCCTTATTTGTTTCTACCTTTGATTTGATACTCAGGTTACGCAAAGTAACGTTATCTGACCAAATGGTAATAAAGTCCTGTGTTGCCCACACTCCGTTTGGCGTTTCTACATCGCTGGTAATGACAACGTTGCCCTCGCCGACAATCGTGATCCCGTCTTCATGGATCGGGAAATACCACTTGTCCTGACCGGGCTCATTCCAAGAAGCATACTGATTCAGATGTTCCTGGGTCAAAACATAAGTATTTTCTTTCATTATCCATGTTTGATTTGCCTGCTGCCCAGCAATAGCCGCAGCCAAATCGTCCGCATCTTCAATGACGATTTCCGTTGCGCCTGTTGCAAATATTGCCGTCGGGATAATAGACAGCACAAACATCACAGCTAGCAAAACGGAAAGCCATTTTTTCTTTGCCATAACAAGGCCCTCCTTTTATTTTCCCAAGTAAAAATCTACTCGGATCTCTTTGGTTCCAAAACAATCTTTTTTGCATAAAATTACACAGAAAAAGCATTCAGAATCACTCAGTACATATTGTACATCATTTTTAGATATATTTCAAGGGCCAAATCAAACTTTTTTGCCTTTTTGAGTTTTTTACCAATTTCTTTTACGATTTATAAAAAACTTATCAAAAGAAAAGACCATTTTACCTATCAACGAAAACCAGTTCTATCCAAATGGCGTGCATCTACTTTATATAAACAAGCTAATCCATTCTTTTATCCATGATCTACCAATTTTAGCACAGAAAAACAACCAAATCATTCTATACAAAAATTTTAAGAGGCGCAAAAAGATCGCTCCTCTTAAAAATCTTCGATTTATTAAAATTTAGCAAAATGCAACTTAATCTTCGTCCTGTTGTGCTGTTGCACGTTCGTAAACAGCAAGCACTTCGGCAGACGGCTTGTGATCCAACAAGGAACCGACAATGCAGCAGAGCAAACCGGCAACAAAACCGGGCAACAACTCATAAATACCCGTTGGTGAAGATAAAAACGCCAGCCACAATACGTCAACAACAGCGCCGCCAACCACGCCGGCAACCGCACCTTTATAAGTAATCCGCTTCCAGAATACGGACAGAATGACAACCGGACCGAAGGCAGAGCCAAAACCGGCCCAAGCATTTTCAACCAAGTCCATAATCGCCTGCGCGCCCTGTGCCTTACTGGATGCGATGAAATAAGCAACGACAGCCACAATCAGTACAACCAAACGGCCGACCCATAACAATTCTTTATCCGACGCTTTTTTGCGGATTAGCGGTTTGTAAATGTCACTGGTAAAGGAAGAAGAGGCCACCAACAACTGACTGTCTGCCGTAGACATCGACGCGGCAATGATCGCAGACATCAGCAAACCGGCAATAAAGGACGGGAATAACCGTCTGACAAATACGATAAAGACCGTATCCTGTGCCCCGCTCGGCAAAAGTTCACCGCCCAGAATCATACGGCCCAAAATAGCCAGCGCAATCGCGGAACCCAATGAAAGAATGACCCAGATAATGGCAATGGTTGCCGATTTTTTAATCATGGAAGATTTTTTGATGGACATAAAACGAACCAGGATATGCGGCATGCCAAAATATCCCAATCCCCAAACTAAACCGGAAACGACTTCCTGCCAGCTGGCGCTGAACAAATTGGGGGTAAACGCATATGCCGTACCGTCCGCACCGGTGTAAACAGTGGATAAAGCCGCGGAATCAAAAGTCTGACCGCCGCAAACCAACACAATCGGCACAGCAAGCAATGCCACCAACATCAGCATTCCCTGAAAAAAGTCCGTCCAGCAAACGGCTTTAAATCCGCCTAAAAATGTATACAATAAAATAATGGCAGCAAAAAGGATCATCGCCCACTGCACATCCAAGCTGGGGAATACCGTAACAAAAACTTTCGTTCCCGCCACAAAGCCGGATGCCACATAGACCGTAAAGAATACCAGAAAAATAATCGCGCTAATTACTTGTAAGCCGCGGTTATTCGACATAAACCGGTTTGTAAAATACTGCGGCAACGTAATGGAATCATTGGCTGCTTTCGAAAATCGACGTAAACGACGGGCTACAAAAATCCAGTTAGCCGCCGTACCTAAAACCAGTCCGATCCCAATCCATACCTGTCCCAGGCCAAACGCCAAAATACTGCCCGGTAACCCCATCAACAGCCACGCCGACATATCCGATGCCTGCGCACTCATTGCCGTTACCCACGGCCCCATGGAACGTCCGCCTAAAAAATACTCTTTCTCGCCGCCGCCGCGAGACCGGAAAAAGAAAAAGATTCCAATCCCGAGCACCACAACAAAATACAAAATAAATGCCAAAACTTCTCCGTTCATTGTCACTACCCTTTCTGCCGCCTTGCTGAAGCAAAACCTGATGCTTTTAAAAACTCATGGTTTTAAAATATATGTTTTATTATACAATATCTGCCTAAATGTTGTCAAGTCCGAGACGGTGAAAAACCGCCCAAAAGCCAACTTCTTTTTAAAGAGCACGGAACGCGAAAAACCGATCATTCATTGATTTAAACCAGCTGTCCCTCTTTGCCTTGAAACAAAAAATCTGCCCCGCAACAGGGCAGATTTTAAGCCTTTTACCAATAAAATGATATCATTCTTATACAACAAGGCTCTGTATACTTATACAAGAGGAAGTACCGTGCTGATATCCGGGAACAACTCGCCGTGATCCCGTTCAAAAACATACAGCCCTAACGGAACAGAACCCAAAACTCCGCGCGCCATCCACAAAACATCGGACAAAGACACCACTCCGTCAGCCGTCAAATCCGCCTTTCGAAACGCAATCTCGTCCGCCAACCCACCTCCGCTTACGACGGTCCGGGCTAACAGCATAACATCGGCCAAACTGACTTTGTTGTCACCGGTCATATCCCCATACCGACCCCATTCATTGGCATGGATCTCATATTGCAGCAACTCTTCAAAATCTGCTACAAATTGCTGACCTTGTACATCGGTCATTTGATTAAAATCGTATTGTTTAGGACTGTTTACGATAAAATCATACTCCAGTTTATAGGCCTGGATCGTCTGCTCGTCATAATCCCAAGCCTGAATATCGGAGGACATCTCCTTTTCAGCTGCGCGCTCCCCAAGTATTAACAAGCATCCGGCGCCGATTTTCAGCTCATATAAGGCACTCAGATAAATCGTATTAAAAATGTCTGCTTTTTCGTTCATACTGAGGCTGGTATCGTCGATCGCACCGCCTAAAATTTCATCACAAATACTTAAAAATTCCGTATACACAGGATTCTGCCGCGTTTGCTCCAGGGTTGACAGGCGAACCACTAAATCCCTGCTATCCTGAACATATGCCACTAAATCCTCCCGGGTAACAGTCGTTTCCTCCGCCATACCGGCAATACAACAAGAAAACAACAACGCCAACGCCAAACCAATGCCAAACAACTTTCGCACCATTTTGAACCCTCCTGTTTTTTATCTATTCCAAAAAGACTTTTGCCCAAAGTCCGTCTTTTAGAATGCCGTTTTTTTCAGATAATCATAACTCATCTGCACACATTCAAACGGAGTTTTCCCGTCCTCCGGTTGATCCTGTTCCACAATAATCCACTCCGCACCCGCCATATGCGCAGCTTTGATCACAGAAGAAAATTCTATCACGCCGTTGCCGACGGCACAAAAATGGAACGTGTCAAAATCCGGACGTCCCTCGTAATCTTTGACATGCACCAACGGAACCCTTCTGCTGAGTTTGCGCAACTGTTTGACAGGACTCAATCCGCTGACAGAAAGCCAACAGACGTCCAACTCCGCCATCAATTCGCCGGGCTGAAAGGCTTGCAATAAACGGTCGTAATCATAGATCCCGTCCTGCTTATGAAACTCAAAATCATGGTTGTGATACAACAACTGAACCCCGTTTTTGGCACATTCTTTACTGATCGTGCGAATATCGGCCAGCGTCTGTTCCCATTCCGGCTGCCCATATCGCTTTTCCGGCGGCATATACGGGATCACGGCATACGGCGCCCCCGTCTGAGCAATTTGCCGCATCTCCCGCTTACAATCGTGAATGACATCTTGTATCTGAAAACTAACGGAGATCAACTCCAATCCCTCAGACTCCACAATCTGACGAAGTTCTTCTCCGCTGTGTCCGTAAAAACTGCATAATTCCACACCGTCATATCCGATTTGCCGGATTTTCCGGAGCGTTTTGACGAGATCGTTGTCCATTTCCTCCCGTACCGTATAGGTCTGAAGTCCGAGTTTTAACATGTACTTTCCTCCCCAGGATATCGTCTTTGATACCAGTATATCACAAAAGCAGGCTAATAGCAAGTAAAAAAAACATTTTCCCTGTATATTATAAAAAACTGTCCGATTTTTTAGACAAGTTACACAATAAAAAAACAGACTGCGCAAAGAACAGCCTGTTTTCGTATTTACACAAACAAATTCGACCTTCTGCGGGCTCAAAACTTTACATCAAAACGGTGAGAACATACCGGACATTTGACCGTATGGCTCCCTTTCTGATAAGGCAGTTTTAAAACCGTTTTACAGTGCGGACATTTCCGATACCTTTTGGTCTTATGATCCCGAATCCGGTGCGCGGTACGCAGAAAAAACTGACGGATTGATCCAAAAAATCCCAACACGACTGCATTCTCTTTTTGACGCGCCGCAATATTGCGCGAAAAAACGCGGAAAAAGGCATAAATAACCGCAATCCACGCAACCACCGAAAACCAGCGGCTGAATAAAATACTCAAAAACACAAAAAAGATAAAAACACCAAATAAGATATAATAAAGACGGTCAATCCCATATCGTCCCGACATGAACCGGGCAAGTTTTTGTTTGAATTTACCCATAAAAGGCCTCCTTTAAATACAGCAAAAACGAAATCCGCAGCAAGGCGCACAGGCATTCAGCGCACAAATCCACCAGCACCACCGAGGAATATTGCCAAACATCGAACCATACTCTACAGAACGCCCCGCATAAATACGCCCGCCGCTCTGTATCTGATCGTATACTTGCTGATACTGCGGATTTTGCGGGTCCATATTAACGGCCGTCTGGGCATGCTGCGTAGCGGTAATGGTATTGCCCAGACCGTAATGCGCAATGGCACTGTAACAATACCACTGTGCCGTCCGGTCCTGAATCCCCTGCAAAACGTTCAGCGCTTCTTTATAACAATTTCGAGACAAATAATGCCGTACCACATCATATGAAGAATACTGACGTCCGGAAGCTGCCCGCCCATATCCGCCAAACGGATCAAAGCCGGGCCCGTATCCGCCATAGGAGCTGCCTGCAGAAGACGACCTGCCGGCAGTGGTGCCGTTTTTGATCATATCATAGGCTTCATTGATTTCACTCATTTTTTTGGCGGCATTTGCATCGCCCGGATTTAAATCGGGATGATACTTTTTAGCCAATTTGCGATACGCCTTTGTCACTTCTGCCTCCGATGCGCCCGGCGCCACCCCAAGCACTTTATACGGATCCTGAACCATGTTGATGTTCCTTTCTTTTTTCTCTTACTTCATATCTGCTCCAAACACCGGAATACAGCACATTTTCAATAATCTCCACATGCTGCGTTACCTGCAATGCCCGAAAACTGTCCGTACAGGCATACAAGAGCGTATCTAAAATGGGTCGAAACAGGGACGAAGAACTTCCGACCAACGGATTATACCGCGCATGTTTTAAATCGGATTTTAAATCCATACAAGCATCCATGATATAAATAAATTTCCCTAAATCCGATCCAAACCGGCGCAGCAACGGAGCCTTTTCGTCCTCATACGGCGTGAAAATCTCCGCCATAATACGGCCAAAACACTCAGCCGGAAGATCCGGATTTAACTCCCCGGCCTGCTCATACTGAGAAAGCTGCGCTAAACCATCCCGCAACGCCGCAGACTGCCGAGGATGCGCGTTTGCTGTCTTCTCAACATCCGAACGCATACAGCCACAGCGTGCCGCCGCCGCGATATTACGGTCATCTTTCCAATCATCTAAAAAGTGGTAGTAACTGAGCAGAATGTTCATATCTGCCGCATAATCGACCAGGCTGCTGTCCAAATAGTCATGTGCGCGAATCGGGTGCAAGAAACATTTCTCCTGCCCCGGTTGCTCCGGACGGTCTGCATAAACGCCGCTCAGCAATACGGCCAGAAACGTCATATCAAACGAAAGCGTACTGCGGCTGCCAAAGCCGTGGCGAAGCCGCAAACTGCGACATAAACCGCAATAATAAGACTTATAAACTTTTTTCTGTTCCTCCGAAAGGGCCTTGATATTGGCCACAATGTACCCAAACATATTTCTACTCCCAACCCCACTCGTATAGCACTATTATACATCATTTTATAACTTTTTCAAGCAATCCCACAAAAATCACAAAAAAAATCCCATCTTTTTCGATAATAAAAGAGGCCTCTGCCAAGGCCCCTCACAAAAATAACATCCTTGCTTATCCGCAACCGCATCTGCCGCTCATAAAACTTTTTATAAAAAGGAAGTAAACGAATACAAACCCTTTTTAAAAAATAAACCGACTATCACGACTCTGTGCGCGCAGCCATGCAATTTGCATCCGCCTCATGACCGGTTCAAAACGCTTCGGCTGCCCGACACCCGTTAGCCAAAAACATCTCACGTGCCTTCGGGATCCACATCTTATCCACATTGGAACTCTGACGCGCCTGCAACAAGACACTGGCGGGAACCGAAGTACAAATCTCAAACAATGTGCTGCCATAATTGATAATATCAAAAATATCAACCGGAGAATCTAATGGGATATAATGCCAGCGGATCCAAAACTCGAAAAACTGCCCGCCCGAAAGTTCTGCCCGCAATTTCGTATAGCCATAATGGTCATACTCAAAAATATGCGTTTGCTCCGGCGTATTGCCGTAAATCACAAACCGCAGCTGATCGCAATCGTAATCAATATATAAAAGACGCTTTAATTCCTCTGAAATCTGGTGCGCCATCTCATACATAAACATCTGGCCGACCGAACCTGCCGGTTCGTCAACGACGGGGACTTTGTCTTCTATCGTTTCCAACACCGGCTTAAGCCGATTGTTGACATACTGGACTTTATCATCCAGTTTCTCACATAACTCAAACCGAACGCCCTCGGGACTCTTACAGTCCTGTAAAATTCGACCCGTTACCGAAATCCGAACCCACAACAGTCCCTCTTCCCGGCCGCGAATATATAAAATCGGCAGATACATACTCTCCGCATGCCATAAATCCTGATACTCAAACGTTGCAAAAATAATCAGCGATATTTTTTTATTTACATGTTTCAGCCCAAAATAGGTTAGCAGTGCCGGGGTTAACTGACGTCCCATCTCCGCAACAAACTCCTCGGAAAAACAAGCCCGAACTTCTGCGCCCATCATCTGAATCGAAAAAGACTGCTCAGACAAAATCCTCACCTCCCACACCTATTTTGCTGCATACAGTATACCATAAATGAAACAAAATTGCAAGCGTTTTTTTGTCTTTTTATTTACATATATTTTACCATTTTTTTATGGATGGGCAAAAAAACAGGCATTGCACAGGCCCCATAACATCTTATTATACCAATATTTATTGCACGGACCGATCTGACGGCATCCGAATAACTGTAATCTTTTTATGCTTCTTTTTACACTGTTCAATCACAAACTTCGTTCCTCTCGACCGGCCGTCCCAAAAAGCCAGCACCTCATCGGCATGATCTATAATCTGTAAATTTCGTTTTAAGGGAGCGCTCCGCCCATACTTCTCGTATTCAGGCAGAAATTCGGTCAGTGGGACTCCACTTGTTTGCGCATACTCTTTGGCACAGGTATCAATTCCTTTTGCGCCGCCTGAGATGATCTGCGTAATTCCTTCCGGAAGATACTGACTTAAGTTTTGAACCGTCAATCCTCTTGAACCAATAATTGCCATTTTCATTTTCTTTTCCTCCTGTATAATTTACGCACCTGCGTAAATTATTGTAACATATTATTGGTTTATACGCAAGTGCGTATACGCTTGTGCGAATATTTTTATACAATTTGTATGAGGTGAAAAAGATGTCGATTAAAGATGCGATTGTGATCCGCCTGCAAAAAATCTGTAAACAACGACATATGAAATACAATGAACTGGCTACCCGTTCGGGCGTTACCCCGTCGACGGTTTACAGTTTAATGAGCGAAAGCCGCCGCGATTTATCCGTCATTACCCTCAAAAAGCTTTGCGATGGTCTGGACATGACCATTACGGATTTTTTTGATGATGATATTTTTAAAACATTGGAACAAGAAATACAATAATCAACAACCTCCGCGGCGCATCATTGGGCTGCGGAGGTTCTTTGTACGGTCATTCAGGGTTGATAGTCCGGACTATTCAAGGCTAAACGACAAAGCATTTTTTACAAAAGCAACTAAAAAAGACTCCAAAACAATGGATCCGCCAGCCTGTCCTGCGATGTATTTTTTTGCCAAAGTGTCCGAAAAAGCTTCGAATCCGGAACAAACCGGTATCGAGACAACCACGATCGATTATCCCGCTTGTTTTCAAATTAACTCTGCCAAAAACAACAGCCGTTTCCTTGCAGAAACGGCTGCATGATATTCAGCTTAATAATCAATCACAACGGCTAAAAAGACCAACGGCTGCCGGCCGATATTCGCTATCTGATGGCTGCCTCCGTTACCGGTCAGAATCGCGTCACCGGGGCCGACGGCTACTTTTTTTCCGTCATCCTCGATCACTTCACCCTGACCACTGATGATATAATAAATCTCGTCATCGGTTGGATGCGTATGCGGTCCGACACTTGCACCAGGCGCCAACGTCACCGTACAGCAAGCGGTTACCTTGCTGGTGATTTCATTGCCGTGAAACGCATAATCCAATACAACGTCTCCCTCGCCGCCGCACATGTTGGGGACCACTTCCCGATCCATTTCTGAAGCCTTTCGAATCATCTAAAAAACCACCTTTCTGCATTGTTTCAATCTATTTTTTCTTTTATCTTTCATCTGTCGCTACTACCACAGCCGGTTCAAATGCCGGTGTGAATCTATCTTTTTTAATAAGTCACAACAACGGCAAACAGAACCAGGTCTTCATCTCCGGTATTTTCAATAGCATGACTTTCTCCGTTACCCGTCAATACCGCATCGCCGGCCTGTACCGGATAGGACTTGCCATCCTCCATCACCACACCGGTACCCTGCAACAAATAATAAATTTCATCCTCGGTTGCATGTTCATGCAGCCCGATCGAACATCCCGGCTGCAGCCGAATCTGAGCACACATCCGCACCGAAGACGTAATCTCTTCCGGCGCAAATAAAGTCGTGATCTGTGCCTGTCCTTTTCCTCCCCGCATTTGCGGCCGGATCTGCACCGGCATTTGTTCCTTTTTGTGAATCATCGTTCAGGGTCCTCCTTTATCTGAGTAAAATATTTCTATGAGATTTTTCGAAGTTGAGAAACAATCTCTGTTAAAGCATGTAAAATATCATCTACTTCTTGCGGGGTATTGGTCTGATCCAAACTAAACCGGACAACGCCGTCCGCGTATTCCTCGGAGGCTCCGATGGCTTGGATGACATGCGACCGTTCGGTTTGGCGCGCATTACACGCAGAACCCGCCGACGCGCAAATACCGCGCATATCCAGCAAGTGCAGCACCGCTTCCCCGCTGACTGAGGCAAAAGCAACATTTAAAATTCCTGGTAATGCACCGTCTGTGGGAGTATAAAACCGGCAACGCTCGATCCGCGCGGCAATGCCCTGCCGCAAACGGTCGCGCAAGCCGCCGATATAAGCCATATTCTCGGATAAATGCTCCCGGGCCAGCTGCGCAGCTCGACCCAGACCGACAATCGCCGGAATATTTTCCGTACCCGGCCGTTTTCCCCGTTCCTGTCCGCCACCGAACATCCAGGCCGGCAGCTCGACCCCGCGCCGAACATACAAAGCGCCAACCCCCTTGGGAGCATGAAACTTATGCCCGGACAGGCTCAAAAAATCCACGCCTGTTTTTTGCACATCAATCGGCATATGTCCTACGGCGGCAACCGCATCGGTGTGAAAGAATACGTTGTGCTGCGCCGCAATTTGCGCCAACGATTCAATCGGCTCGATCGTTCCGAGTTCGTTATTGGCCGTCATCACGCTGACCAGAATCGTGTCCGGACGCAAGGCCTCGGCCAGTTGCTGAGCTGCTACACGTCCTTGTGCATCGGCATGCAGATAAGAGACGTCATATCCCTGCTTTTGCAGATGCTCAAACGGATGCAGCACCGCATGATGCTCAATATCCGTACAGATAAAATGTGTCCCTTTTTGCCGAAAGGATTGTGCAACGCTTTGAATCACCCAATTATTAGACTCGGTGCCGCCGGATGTAAAATAAATCTCATCCGCATCGGCCCCGATCAGCGCCGCCACCTGGGCACGTGCCGTTTGTAAGGCCTGCCGGGCCTGTTCCCCGAGCGTATGCAGACTGCCGGCATTGCCATACCCATCTTTTAAATACGGCATCATGGCTGAAAGCACACGTTCGTCTATACGTGTCGTTGCCGCCTGATCGGCATACACAAACATAAAAGTTCCTCCCTGCACGGATGAATCGGATATTTTTTTTATTGTATCATATCCGTATCGGCTTGTCAAGAATCCGCCACATCATGTGAAAGCCATCTGCGGGCACTGCAATCGATCCCCAGCGCACCGAGCGGCGCGGTGATTAGGATCGCCAGCACGGCAACAGACAAAACAAGCGGACCGCAGGAAAGCCCCATCGATAACGGGACAGAACCGATTGCGGCCTGTACGGTCGCTTTCGGCAAATAGGCAATCACACAAAAAAGGCGCTCTTTGAACGTTAGCGGCGTTCGAATCAAACAAAGCAAAACCCCGATGCCCCGGCATATCAGCGCAATCAATATCATCGCAATCGCGGCAACGCCGGCCTGCATCGTATAACGAATATCAACCGCCGCACCGACCAATACAAAAAGAAGAATTTCTGCGGCAATCCACAACTTGCCGAATTTTTCAGACAGTCTTTTACCCACCGAATCCGAACTTTTCATCTTCATCACACACGCCATACTGACAACCGCCAGCAATCCGGAAACGGACACAATCTGTTTGGCCCAAGTTTCGATGGCCAAAAGCAAGAAAGAAACACCTAAAAGAATCAACACTTTGATACTGTTTCGAATCCCGTTCCGATGTGCATAAGACGTTTCAAAAAACCAGGCAAGAACAAATCCGACAACTGCCCCCAACGCAATGCCCAGCACAATGGAAACAGGGATATTGACAAAATCCAGCACGTGAACCTGCCCCCCCTGCGCCATACTGACAAAAGTGGTAAATAAGACGATCACAAAAATATCATCGCAGGATGCGCCTGCCATAATCAGCTGCGGAATACTTTTGGAAGTGCCGTATTTGGCGTCGATCAACTGCACCATTCTCGGAACAACCACGGCCGGCGAAACCGCACCCAGAACCGCGCCCATCACGGCCGCCTCGATTCTTGAAACGCCGAGCAAGTAAGGCGCAAAAAGGAAAAAGGCCAAAATTTCAAAACTGGCAGGGACACAAGACATCATAATGGCCGGGCGCCCGACTTTTTTTTAGATCGGCAAGATCTAACGACAACCCCGCTTTCAACAAAATAATAACCAGCGCCATTTGACGCAATTCTGATGAAATGGATAAAATAGATGGATCTAGCCAATCCAGTACATAGGGGCCTAAAACAATTCCGGTAATCAGCATACCGATAATACGCGGCAATTTTAATTTTTGACAGATTGCGGCCGTCGACAGACCGACCCAAAAAATCAAAGCGAGTGATGTGAGCATTTTTCTTCCTCCCAATACGCAAAAAGCTGATGCCTCCTGCGAAAAATTCACAGAAGTCATCAGCTTAAATTCAGCAGTTTAAGGCTTACGCCTTAGGGAGAACTTCATTCCCTGCATCTATTCTACACCAAGTTTTCAGCCAATGCAAGTAGTTTATGGAACTGTTTGCAAATTGTTTACAACCGGCGCAATCATGAAAAAGGATTGTGTCCCAACGAATCAAAAAAATCAGCCGTCTGCACGTTCAAGCTTTTCTGTTTTTCCGAGTTTGTTGAACCAGTTAAAAAGAAAACCGGTAATAACACCGCCGGCAAGAACCACCAGGATATCAAACGGCGCCAAAACGATCCCCGGCAGGCTCGCAAAAAGGAAACCTTTTCCCAAAACATATAAATGTCCGTGCAGCAGAATCATTTCTCCCACATACATCAGAGCGGTGAACACCGAAGAAACAATCGCGGGAACAACGATGGAAATTATTTTAGATTTTCCGAGCAAAAAGGATCCGGTATAAAGTCCGCCGACCAGGCCGAAAAGAACAAAGAACACCGTCATCAAAACAGCGGAGACCGCGGACACCTCAAGATTTCCGTCTCGCCAAAACGCCGTAAAGCAAGCCAGAATACAGAGCCCCAAAAAAGCCAGGCACGCAATGGATTGGATCACCAGAGGCTTAAACCGGCTCCGATCCCCGTCCCATATCATGCGGGCAAATCCATACAGGCAACTTAAAACGGATAAAATCAGGAGGACGGAAATGAGATAAAAATGCAGTTTGAAAGCGGGATTATAATCTCCCATCAGAATTTCCACCGGTGTTTGCGTTTTATAGGACGTCACGGTTCCACCCAATCCGTCCCGCACGGTATAGCACATATACATTTGCCAATCTTCCAGAACGGCTGACGTGTGCGCCGTAGAAACCACGACCTTTTTTTCAAACAGAATTTCAACAACAAAGAATACCGCCGCAGAGACGACTGACCCTGCAAACAACGCAAAGCGCCGCACCCGTTTTATCCATACCGGCATCAACAGCACCCCGACTAACAGGGCGATACAAATAGGCGTATAGGGGATGATATATTTGGGATAATTTTCTTTCATCACCGCGCCGTTGATCAACATGTCCGCCAGGACTTTCACCCCCATATAAAGTGGATAAACCGAAGCAACTAACACACCTAAACACGCGAAAAGACCATATCGGTTCAATTGCTTATTTTTCATGGAGTACTCCTTTCCGTCAAATTCTGCACCTTACAGCAAAATTCTCTTTTTTAATGAATCTTGATGCTTTTAAATAAAACAAGTTTGCTAGCATCTTTTGCTGCTGCGAATTAAAAAACATTGCAGTCCGTTTTTCTGTTTTGCAAAAAGCGCCCGAAAGTCCTTTATTTTCAAGGGGCTCGGGCGCTTATCAACTTTCATATTCTCTCATTCACTCCCCTAAACCGTAACTTAAACAGTTCTATTTAGAAAGTTCCACTTGTGGGATTTACATTCTCTGTATTAACCATAAAGTATAAACTATTAGATTTTTCATTGCATAGTGTTACCATGCTGATAAGAATATCAGGTGTAATTAATATACGTTTCCATACTTTTTTGAAAAAACTCAAAATATTTTTCAGTTCAATAAAACGTTGGAATCGCTCTCCATAAAAACTATCATCTTTTTTGTGCTTTTCCAACTTTACTCTTTAGAATTAACAATCCAAATACAAGAACCACAGGGAATACTGTTGCTACAAACAATCCCATTTTAAGATTGCCGCCTGTCATTTCAGAAAGGCTACCTACCATAGTGGGACTTACCGTAGCACCCAAATCTCCGGCTAAGGCTAAGAATGCAAACATCGCAGTTCCACCCCTTGGACATTCCTGCGAGGATATGCTTATAGATCCCGGCCACATAATACCAACTGCTAAACCGCAAAGAGCGCAACCTGCAAGTCCGAGAATCGGCAACGTTGACATTGAAGCCAACAAATAGCAAACGGCGCACATAATTCCGCAAACAAGCATCACTTTGGTTAAATTGAGTTTTTCGCTAAACTTTCCGTACAGCATACGGGATATACCCATAAACATGGCAAACATACACGGACCTGCCAAATCACCAATCGTTTTAGATACTCCAATAGCTGATTCAGTAAATGCCGATGTCCATTGAGACATCGTTGCTTCTGAGGCGCCAGAACATACCATAAGTAGTATCATCAACCAGAAAATCGGCGTTTTTAGCAGCTTGCTTATTCCCATGCTCTTTCCGTCTTCCGTCAACCGCTCTATAGGGCAGTTGATAAAGTTAAATGTGTTATAAAACGGAATTAATGCCCAAATAAAAGTAAGTATTTTCCAATTCTCTATGCCGAATACAGCAAAAAAAATAGTAGAACCTAAAATCACGCCCATTGCACCCCAACAATAGAAAGAATGCAACAAGCTCATCACTCCGTCTTTGTTTTCAAAAGGGCAGGCTTCGACGATAGGGCTTACCAAAACCTCGATAAGACCGCTTCCTATAGCATAAAGCACTACCGAAATTAAAATTCCAATAAACGGTACTGAAAGTATCTCCGGTAAAATTGCCATCAGAATCAGGCCAACAGTCGATAACACCTGAGATGTGACAACGCAGGTACGATATCCGATTTTATCGGCGAATTTAGTCGCGGCAAGGTCAACAAGCAATTGTGTTAAATAAAATACTAACGGAATCATCGCAATCTTATCAAGTGTAATTCCGTATGTGCTTTTGAATGTTAAAAACAACAGTGGTGCAAAATTAGCAGATATAGCTTGTGTTACAAAGCCAAGATAACAAGCTACAAGTGTTTTTTGGTAATTTGTTTGTGCCGTCATGATGATTCCCTTCAAGTTTGATTAATAATTTCCAAACTTAATTATATCATCGCATTAGGCAATAGCAAAGACACAAAATCCCCAAAATTAAGCACTATTTACCAGTATCGTTTCTCTGACGAGGAGGGTATCCATATTTCTTCTTGAACTGGCGACTAAAATAGTTGACTGAATTAAAACCACAAGCATAACTGATTTGTTGGAGCGTTTGTGTTCTTTCATTCAATAATTGACGTGCCATTTGAAGCCTGTATCGAATCAGTGCTTCAACAGGAGAACATCCCATATATGTATGAAAACATCGACCTGCCTCACTTCGACTGATGCCTGCAGCTTTTGCAATATCCTCAAGTGTCACCGACTCCGCATAGTTTTTATAAATATAGATCAGCATCTTCTGAAAGCGAATTTGATCATTAATCTGTATGCGTGTCTCTTCAGATTTTGGAAGTTGACTAAAATTATATGATATAAATTCAAATATGTGGCTGATGTTACGCTGAACAGCCAACTCATAACATTCCATTTTCTCATTCATCTGCTTGTAAATATTTTTAATAATACAGTTTATCTCACCATGAGAAAGGTCGTTTTGTCTAAACACAATGAAAGGCAACAAATCACATTGGGCAATAGGCCGTATGTACTTTTGATAAATGATACTTGTCTCAGGAGCTATTAACGTACCGTGAAATACAATATTCGGCATTGGATCTGGAACATCACCTGACAGCTGTTTAATTCCGTGTAGCATATTTCCGTTGATGAATATACTATCCCCTGCTTCCAGTATGATGTGCTGTTTTCCAACTTGGCAATCTAAAACTCCGCATTCCGCCGTTGCAATTTCAAAATCAGGATGCCAATGCAAAGGCCCGGCCCAATTTGGCAACTCCACCAACTCATCGTGGTAATAGCAGATAGGAAATTCCGCGACTTTATAGGAGATTTGTTCTCGTAATTGATGGTCAAGTAGAATAGGCATCTGATAATCGCTCCTATAGAAATTTCACTCCTAAAAAGTATTATAGCGTAATTTATTCCCACTCAATGGTTGCGGGAGGCTTGGAGGTGATGTCGTAGACGATACGGTTGATGTGGCCGACCTCGTTGACGATGCGCGCGGACGCGCGGTCGAGGACGTCGTAAGGTAAGCGGCACCAGTCGGCGGTCATAAAGTCGGTGGTGGAAACGGCGCGCAGGGCCAACGTGTAGTCGTAGGTGCGGCCGTCGCCCATGACGCCGACGCTGCGCATGTCGGTCAGTACGGCAAAATATTGATTGGCCATGGTGCCGTCCAGTCCGGCGTCCATCACTTCCTGACGGAAAATAGCGTCTGCATCGCGCAGAATATCCAATTTTTCTTTGGTAATTTCTCCGATGACCCGAACGGCAAGGCCCGGTCCCGGAAACGGCTGACGGCTGACTAAGGTTTCGGACAGCCCCAGTTCACGTCCTAGTGCCCGAACTTCATCCTTAAACAAAAGCCGAAGCGGCTCGATAATTTCTTTGAAATCCACATGATCCGGCAGCCCGCCGACATTGTGGTGGCTTTTGATGACCGCCGCGTCACCCTTGCCGGACTCGATGACGTCCGGATAAATAGTGCCCTGCACCAAATAATCGATCTTGCCGATCTTTTTGGCTTCCTGCTCAAAGGTGCGGATAAACTGCTCGCCGATAATCTTACGCTTTTTCTCGGGATCGGTCACCCCTTTGAGACGGTCCAGATAATCCTGCTGCGCATTCACTCGTACCAACCGCAGCGGCATATACCGAAAAGCCGCTTCGACTTCGTCGCCTTCATTTTTGCGCAACAGTCCGTGGTCTACAAAAATACAGGTGAGATTGGCGCCGATCGCTTTGCCGACCAAGGTGGCAGCAACCGAGCTGTCTACGCCGCCGGACAAAGCACATAAAACCTTGCCGTCTCCCACTTTTTGGCGAATAGACTCAATCATCTCCGCCGCGTAGCCGCGCATGGTCCAATCGCCTACAGCGCCGCAGACCGAGTAGACAAAATTACGCAGCATCAAGGTTCCGTCCTGCGTATGCAGCACTTCCGGATGGAACTGAACTCCATACAACTTCCGGGCAGGGTTTCCGTAAGCGGCTACCGGACAAGTGGCCGTGTGCGCAAGCACTTCAAACCCTTGCGGCAACTGAGAAATTTGATCGGTATGGCTCATCCAGCAAATGGTCCCCGACACGCCCTCAAACAAAAGACTCTTTTCATAAGTGATCTCACGTTTGCCGTACTCCCGCTTGTCTGCCGGAGCAACCGTTCCGCCAAGCGTATAAGCCATGAGCTGAGCGCCGTAACAGATGCCTAAAACAGGAATGCCTAACTCAAAAAGTTCCTGCGGCACATGCGGCGCGTTGGGATCGTATACACTGTTAGGACCGCCGGTAAAAACAATCCCGATAGGGTGCATAGCCCGAATCTGCTCGGGCGTTGCAAAATCATGCGGTTTGACCTCGCAATAAACGCCGCACTCCCGGATACGGCGTGCGATTAGTTCGTTGTATTGTCCGCCAAAGTCTAAAACCAATACCAGTTGATGTTCCAAAATTCCATTCCCCTTTTTGAACCAATTCTTCATTATTCAGTCTGGACCGACTGTCTATTTTTCTTGAATAAAACCCAGCGTTTTCAACCAAGTCTGACAAAGCGCCGTCCATTGTCCGACACCGCCTCGATATTCCTCTTCCCGCGCCAATGCAACTCCGTGACGGCCGTAGGCAAATAAATGCGTTTCACACGGAATTTCGGCACGCGTCAGCGCCTCGGCAAATGCAACGGTATTATAAAACGGATCCACCAGCCCGTCTTGCAAGGTATGCACTAAAAAACAGGGAGGTGTAAAACCCGGTTTAACCTGTAGCTGCGACGAATAGGACGCGATTTGCTCCTCCGTGGCGTTTTCACCGAGCAACGCGATCCGAGACCCGTCATGACCGCCCTGCCCCATTGTAATGACCGGATAGCACAAGACGGCCGCATTCAGCCGGCAGTCAACCCCGTCAATCTCATCTGAAGCCTGCTCCAAGCCGTTTTGCGTATGCGTACAAGCACTGCTGACCAAATGTCCGCCCGCCGAAAAACCGATAGCGCCGATTTTTTGAGGATCGATACCGAATTCCGACGCACGGCTGCGAATCAGCCGAATGGCGCGCTGGATATCTGCCAGCATACATGGGGCATGATAATCGGCCAGCCGATAGTGAAGTGCAAAAGCATTGACGCCGATCTGTGTGAGCCACTCTGCAATCGGATAGGCTTCGTAATCACACCAATCAATATACCCGCCGCCGGCACAGACGATCATACAACTGTCCGAACCCTCCGTCAAAAACGGCTCTAAATACGGTTCCGGCTGTCCGAGCGCCGGATCATATAACGGTGTGGTAGGCCATAATTTGATCTTACTCATTTTGAGTGTCTTCCTTTCCTGCCGAAGGGTCGTCCGCCTGCGCCGGTTCTTTGTACACCATGCGCTTAGCGCATGGTGTTTAGCGCGAGTCATTCCCTCCGATTTTTTCAAATCAATCCGTTTTCGTCGGGGGATCATCCTGCTGTGCCAGTTCTTCTTCTGACAGTGTGTACCGCGGTGCACACTGTTGTGCACGGGTCATCCCCTCCGATTTTTTAAAATCAATCCGTTTTCGTCGGGGGATCATCCTGCTGTGCCAATTCTTCTTCTAACTGTGCACGAGTCATCCCCTCCGGATTTTTTAAGATGGATCCGCCCTCATCGGTATGGCGGAATTTTAACTTACCAAACAACATAAAGCACCAAAAGACGACAGAAAGCGCAGCCAGAATTCCAAAAACGACAAAAACCGGCCACAATTTTTGCAGCAGGTTGTCCGAAAACGAACCGTTTTGCATCAGCTTCATCCAACAGCTTTGCTGGTTGACAACGCCGTCAAAGGCGGCAAGTGCGCCGGCGGTTGCCTGTAAATCTGCGGTATGTTCTCCGTCCAGTGTGGTGCGATAAGAAGCGTCCTCGTTTTTAAATTGTTTCATCACCACAGGCAGGTCATGATACTGCGCGGTGTGTAACGACTCTCCGGCATCCGTCAGCCCGCAAACAATCACAGCCGTTTCGTAAGCGGTCTCATGGCCGGCAAACAGGCCGTTTTCTTGTTGCTGAGACTGCAGATAGGCTACGCCACGGTCGACCGCGTCGGCACAGTCCGAAACGGTTTCTGTAAAATACGATAAATACGTTAACGCCCATGCCGTTACGACCGCGTCGGATTCCCAGGAGCCGTCTTGCCCCTGCAAGCCCAGCAGATAGTCATTGGCATTGCGCGAAGAATAAACGACGTTAGATTCTCCCACTCTGGTCTGTGCGGCACGCAGCGCGATAAAACAAAAAATATTTTCGGACAGCGTACATCCGGCAAACGATCCGTCCGGCTGCTGCAACTCGGATAAGTGTGCCAGCGGATCCAAACCGTTAAAATCGGCATGAGGATCCAAATCCAGCGCCAACCGCTGAATCAACAGCTGTGCATACGAAAACGCATCGGCCGAATCCTCGATTTGTGTGATACTGATAACCTGCTCGGTTTTGTTGAGCAGATTGACCGACAGCAACGGAACAATACTGTAACTGTCTGAAATATACGGGCGAAACGCTTCGGGATCACTCTGACCGCTTTGCAGCGTATCGCTGTAACGGTCATAATAATATGCGGTGATATCGTTGATCTCGTCCGACAAATTGATGTCCTCGGCCGCACAGGGGACGGCCAATAAAGCGCAAAACAGAATGGTCCACAAAACCGAAAGCCACGCAAATTTTCGTTTTTTCATAAGAACTCCAATATAATACATTTCTAAAGATAGTCTTTTATTTTTTATTATAATACAAATAAAAACGGCTGTCAATATTGGTCAAACTTTTTTCATCTTCCCGCATACTTGACAAGCCCGTCGAATTTATAGTATTATATAATTTAGAATATATAGAGGAGACGACTTATGTCTAAAGATACAAGCAAAATTCGGAATTTTTGTATTGTGGCCCATATTGACCACGGGAAATCCACGCTGGCAGACCGGCTGCTGGAACAGACCCAGACCGTTTCACAGCGCCAGATGGAAGATCAGTTGCTGGACAATATGGATTTGGAACGGGAACGCGGGATCACCATTAAAGCCCGCGCCGTTAAGATGGAATACACCGCCCCGGACGGACAAGATTATACGCTGAATCTGATCGACACCCCGGGCCACGTGGACTTTAACTATGAAGTATCGCGCTCGCTGGCAGCCTGTGAAGGCGCCGTGCTGGTTGTTGACGCATCTCAAGGCATTGAGGCGCAGACACTGGCCAATACGTACCTGGCACTGGAACATGACCTGGAAATTGTTCCGGTAATCAATAAGGTGGATTTGCCGAATGCTGACGCCGAACGGGTGGCCAAGGAAATCGAAGACGTCATCGGCATTCCGGCACTGGATGCGCCGCGCATTTCGGCAAAGACCGGACTGAATATCGACCAGGTTCTGCAAGCGGTCATTCAACAGATCCCGGCCCCGGCCGGCGACAGCGAACAACCGCTGAAAGCGTTGATCTTTGACTCCGCTTACGACAGTTACCGCGGCGTAATTGCTTATGTGCGCATTTTTGAAGGGACCGTAAAACCCGGGGACCGGATCCGCATGATGGCAACCGGCGCCGAATTTGATGTGGTGGAAGTGGGCGCGCTGCGTCCGTTTGGCATGGAGTCGCTGCCGCAGTTGAGCGCAGGCGACGTGGGCTATATCACAGCCAGCATCAAAACCGTCCGCGACACCCAGGTGGGAGACACGATTACACTGGCAAACCGGCCGACAGCCGAAGCCTGCCCGGGATACAAAAAAGCGCAGCCGATGGTGTTCAGCGGTATTTACCCTGCCGACAGCGCCAAATATGAAGATCTGCGCGACGCGTTGGAAAAATTGCAGCTCAACGACGCGGCGCTGACCTACGAGGCGGAAAACTCTGCCGCGCTGGGATTTGGCTTCCGCTGCGGTTTTTTAGGGCTGCTGCATATGGAAATTATTCAGGAGCGACTGGAGCGGGAATATCATTTGGATTTAATCACGACGGCACCCAGCGTTGTTTATAAAATCGAACGAACCAACGGGCAGATCGAATATATCGCCAACCCGACCGCGTATCCGTCGCCGGCAGAAATAGCCAGTGCGGAAGAACCGTTTGTGAAAGCGGACATCATCGCGCCGTCCGATTATACCGGAGCCATTATGGAATTATGTCAGGAACGGAGAGGCGTTTTTAAAAACATGCAGTATATCGACGAAACCCGGGTCAATCTGCATTATTCTCTGCCGCTCAACGAAATTATCTACGACTTTTTTGACACACTCAAATCCAGAACCCGTGGCTATGCGTCCCTGGATTATGAGTTTGAAAAATACGAAAAGAGCAATCTGGTCAAGCTGGATATTCTGCTGAACGGAGAAATTGTAGACGCATTGAGTTTTATTGTGCCCGAACAGCGTGCTTATGCACGAGGACGGAAAATTGCCGAGAAATTAAAAGAAAATATTCCGCGGCAACTGTTTGAAATTCCGATTCAGGCCGCCGTGGGCGGAAAAGTCATCGCCCGTGAAACCGTCCGTGCGCTGCGTAAAGACGTACTGGCAAAATGTTACGGCGGAGACATCACCCGCAAAAAGAAACTGCTTGAAAAACAAAAGGAAGGCAAAAAACGTATGCGGCAGGTTGGCTCTGTCGAATTGAGCCAGGAAGCGTTTATGTCGGTGCTGAAACTTGATGAATAGCGCCGGCGTTTATGTGCATATTCCGTTTTGCGCGCATAAATGTTTTTACTGCGACTTCTATTCACAGATCCGGTCTCAATCCATTCGTGAAGAATATGTAAACGCCTTGATCCATCAAATTCGGCACACATCTTTTGAACCGCCGATACAAACCGTTTATCTGGGCGGAGGCACGCCGTCGCTGCTGCGCCCACAGCAGATTGACCGCATTTTGACCGCGCTGACAAATAGCGCGAACCTGGACTCCGATGCAGAGATCACGATGGAAATCAATCCGGAAACCGTGACCCTGCAAGACCTTTACGATCTGCAAAACAGCGGCGTCAATCGGTTTAGCATGGGCGTGCAAACCTTAGACGACGCCCTGCTGAAAACACTGGGCAGAACGGCCCGAGCCCAAGACTGCCGGCGTGCGGTAGAAAATCTGCGCCGCGCGGGAGCCGACAATATCAGCCTGGATCTGATGCTGGCGATTCCCGGGCAAACGCCGGACTCTTTACATCAAACGCTGTCAGAGATGCTGGACTGGAAACCGGAACATATCTCCGCCTATCTGCTGAAAGTAGAACCGGGCAGCGTATTCGGCCGAACCGGTGTTCGGGAAGCCGATGAGGACACCCAATCGGATTTTTATCTGCAAACCTGCCGGCGTCTGTGCCAAAGCGGCTATGAACATTATGAAGTTTCCAATTTTGCCCAGCCAGGTTTTCGTTCCCGGCATAACCAGATCTATTGGAACGGCGGCGTCTATTTTGCGCTGGGCTGCGGCGCCTCCGGATTTGACGGAACGCACCGATTTAAGATTCCGGCGGACACAACGGCTTACATCCGGGCCAACGGGCTGCTCGAACCCGTCATCGAACAAACATTGACCGCCCAAGACCGCGATGCGGAATACTGGATGCTCCGGCTGCGCACTTCCGACGGCGTGGACCAAAACCGGGCCAATGACAGGCAGCGCCTGTTTTTGGAACAATTAGTAAAGCAAAAACTGGCAGCCCCGACCTCGAACGGCTGGGCGCTGACGGCGCGCGGTTTTTTAGTATCCAATGAAATTATTTTGCAGCTGTTAGACCGGATGTGAAACAAGAAAATTATTTTGTAGTAGACAGGCCGACCGTAAAAAATTAAGATTCTCTTGCGGCGGATAGGAAAGCTTTGAAGCGATGAGATTTTTGCGGTGCCGGACGGACTATATGGCGATGAAATTTTTTGGCAATACCGGGTCAATGGTTAGCGATGAGATTCTCTGTCGGCGTTGCGCCGGATATGTAGCGATAAGATTTTCTTGCAGCGCCAGGAAAACTATGTGGCGACGAGATCGCTGTTGCGCGCCGGACATGAAGCACACAATGGGCGGCAAATGCGCAGATTTGCCGCAAAGAAAAAGCCAAACAAATAAGACTTGAAAACCGTGTCGAAATATGATACAATAAAAAGGATGAAACCATGGAACGAATCACACAATCCCCGCAGCAAACGTATCAACTGGGCGTTGAATTGGCGCAGCAAGGCGCTTTTCATGCCCGGCAAGTCGTGCGGCTCAACGGCCCGATGGGCGCCGGAAAAACCTCATTGGTCAAAGGGATTTTGGCCGGACTGGGGTGCCGGGATGAAGTTTTGAGCCCCACGTTCTCCATCTGCCACCGGTATGATGTGGGATTTGAAGTGCTGCACTATGACCTGTATCGTTTACAGGATGACGACGATTTATTTTCAGTTGGGTTTTATGAAGATCTGGATTCGGACGCCTGTTTACTGATCGAATGGGCCGAACGCGCCGAACAGGCATTGGCCGATATCCCGACCGCTGAGATCGAGATTGTGCCGACACAAAACCCGGATCAACGGATTTTTCGAATAAAGGGGCTGAACGAGTCGATATGAATATCTGCGCCATAGATTGCTCCAGCGTCAGTTGCAGCGTGTGTATTCTGCAGGACGGCAAAGTGTTATCGAGCGTCTACCAAAATACGGGGTTGACGCATTCGCAAACACTGTTGGTCAATATCCGCTTTGCACTACAGCAAGCCGGCATGACCGTAGCAGACATGGACCAAATTGCGGTAACAACCGGACCGGGTTCTTTTACCGGGATTAAAATCGGGGTTGCCACGGCCAAAGGTCTGGCTTTTGCCAAAGACATCGAATGTGTGGGTATTTCTTCCTTGCAGGCGGCCGCAGCCGCAGGACTGCTGGACGAACCGGACAAGCCGTGCCAGGCAAACGTCTCGGCAGATTGTAGCACAAGCCCTGAAACGGAGCAAAAACAATTACAAAACGGACGCATGATCATTGCGGTGATGGATGCCCGGAGAAATATGTTTTATAACGCCAACTTCCGGCTGAACAACCACCAAATGATTCGGCTGTGCGAAGACCGGCAGATCGGGTTCGAAGAGCTGCTACAGCAGGCCGATCCTGACAGTCTGGTCATCGGCGACGGAGCGGATTTATTCTGCCGCTTGGCCCAAGAACGCGGCCGGACCTTCTTCAAAGCCGGAGCACATCTCAAATATATTCACGCCGAAACCGTGGCGCTGTTGGCCTGGAAAGGCTACGGAACCCGTTGTTCGGCCATGCAGTTACAGCCTGTCTACCTTCGCCCGTCACAGGCGGAGCGGGAACGGCTTGAAAAATTAAAAAAGGAGTCTTCAACATGATAGCGATCGCATCGGATCACGCAGGATATGAACTGAAAGAAAAAATCAAACAATATTTAACGCAGACAGGCCGCGCCTATCAGGACTATGGAACGGATTCTACCCAGTCCTGCCATTACCCTGTCTATGCCAAGGCTCTATGCCGTGCAATCACCGACGGCACGTGTGACCGAGGCATTCTGATTTGCGGAACCGGGATCGGCATGAGCATGGCTGCCAACAAACAAAAAGGCATTCGCGCCGCCGCCTGCTCCGAAACATACAGCGCCAAATATACGCGGCTGCACAACGACGCCAATGTTTTATGTATCGGCGCCAGAGTGCTGGGAGAAGGTCTTGCGGAAGAAATCGTAGAAGTCTTTCTCAGCACGGACTTTGAGGGCGGAAAACACCAAACCCGGATTGATATGCTGGAGGACTAACCACATCATAAACTTTGTAGGTGCAGCTCATGCTTCCAAAAGGAAAAACAACAAAAGTCTTTGGGATCGGGCTTGAAGACAGGAAACATCAAACCCGCATCGACAGCATGAAAACAAAACGCCATAACAAAAGTTGAGACAACAATTTTCGCACAAAAAAGCGGTCAATCAACTCAGATAAAAAGATCAAACAGGCTCACAGCAAGCTGGGCTTCGAGGAAAGCGGTCTCACATTCTTATAAGCAGATACCCCGTTTTGAAACGATGTCGGAATCTAAAATTTACCCCGCAATCATCAAACAGCAAAACCAATATTTGATATCGATTTTGATACAGAAAGAAGAGGGAAAAGTTATGAAAGTACATTTTACCAACCATCCGCTGATTCAACACAAAATTACCATCATGCGCAAAATTGAAACCAGTTCCAAAGAGTTCCGTGAACTGGCCAGTGAAGTGGCGATGTTGATGTGTTACGAGGTCACCCGAGATCTTCCGCTCAAAGACATTGAAATCGAAACCCCCATCACCAAAACAACGGCGAAGATTATCGCCGGAAAGAAAATGGCGGTTGTCCCGATCTTACGAGCAGGTCTCGGCATGGTAGACGGCATTATTGAACTGATTCCCTCAATTAAAGTAGGTCACATCGGCCTGTTCCGCGATCCGCAAACCCTGGAACCGGTCAAATACTACTGTAAGTTACCTAAAGACATTAGCGAACGCGAGGTTCTTTTAGTAGATCCGATGCTTGCCACCGGCGGATCGGCTTCGGCTGCAATCCAGTTTTTAAAAGAAGACGGTGTCAAAAAAATCAAAAGCGTTCATCTGATTGCCGCACCGGAAGGCGTTGAACGCCTCAACCGCGAACATCCGGACGTTGAAATCTACTGCGCCGCAATCGACGAAAAACTCAACGACCACGGCTACATCGTGCCGGGCCTCGGCGACGCCGGCGACCGCATTTTCGGCACCAAATAAGCAATATACATCCTTATACTTATGAAATAAAAAACGACAGCAGCTGAAGTTTGTGGCTGCTGTCGGTTTTTTTATCATAGACCGTTTGCTTTAATGATTATTAAAGGATTGTTTGTTTTGGAAAGCTCCCTACACAAAGTCTCACGCAGACGATAAAAGAGGTCGGCATACAACCCCATATACAAACCGAACCCCTACACGGTTCATCAGGTACTGTCCGTTTAAATATTCCTGACCTCTTAAAATTTATTCTGCAAAAACAAAAACTTTATCATTAAGTTTCTTCCTTTTACTACAAAAACAAGATGACCGCAGATAAACGAGCAATCCTGTCCTTTTTATGCGGAGATCTTTGCATAACGCGCGCTCCCGAGAACCTCCTGCATAAAAGCGTAGGGAGACATTTTATTTGACGCAACCATCGAAAAAATGCGGGGAGTTGCACCGGACACCAGAATCACACCCTGCTCGTTCTGACAAACGGGTTGCTGCCTGTTTCGGCTCGCAACATTCCAAAAAACGATTTCGGGCAACCGATATCCATGCCGGGCATATTTTTTTTGTGCATTTTCAAAATTGCTCAACGAGGCATCTGCCACACAACAGTCAAACTCCATATCGGAAATAATGATCAATTTGGACGGCAGTTCACGTTGGGGAACACGATTTTTGACAGCTGTATTTAAGATCAGATCAAAGACCGCCTCCAAATTTGTATTGCCGATTTCATTGAAAGTACAGGCATACCGCAGTTTATCCGCAAAGGTGCTGCCTTTCAGTTCAATCAGCTGCGGCCGCTCGGAAAACTCGATAAAATGATTTTGAAAGCAACCCGTATTATGCTCGGCAAAATACAAACCTAAAGAAAGTGCAACGGCTGCAGGCAACGGTCTTCCGCCGTAATACATCGAACCCGATGTGTCAATGACGGCCAGCGCATTTTCATGGTTGCCGAAATCAGGAAGGGCGGCCCATGTCGCGTTTAAAAACCGTTCTTCCTCCGGACTGATCGGTTTCATAAAACTCTGTTCGTCACCCTCAACAGAAAGATAAGGTTCAACCAGTTCATACGCCGATACCTGGTCTGCATGAAGAGAGGCCTTGCCGGATTCAACATTTGAAAGAAATTCAAAGTAGCGCTTTGAATCACGGCGCATAAAAGCTTTCCGATACTTGCGCAGCGCTCGGGACGGCTGTTTTGCATAGTCAAAAGAATAATCTTTTTTTCTAAGCGAATTCTCAAGAAGTCTAATCCGGGCTCGCAGTGCCGTCAACGTCTTTCGGTATTCTGCCTCACTCATACCGAGAACAGAGGCAAGAACCTTTGCCCGTTTCACCGTTTCAGAGCAGGATGCATTAACGGAAGGCAGCCATTTGGCAAGCAGCGATACCGATTCCCCGCGTGCAAGCGCGCCGGAGTCCCTGGCGAGTTGTTCGCGCAGACAGGCCAGCATTTCTTTTTCACTCGGAGTTCCAAGCAGACACATCCAGTCGTCGTAACGGCCGAATTCGGGAATATATTGCACGTTTTTAATAACGCTGTTCGGGCGGCAGTATGCAAGCCATCCAAGCAGTGCACGGAACACTCTTCTCTCGCCCAGCCCGCCGCGGACATCACGCAGATAAAACAGCAGTTTCATCGCCAAATCTGGGTCCTCGGTATAGGCGCGCAAGAACAGAACCTGAATTTCCGAAATTTCCGCGCAGCGCAACGCACCGGCTACCGCAAAAAAATCCAGACACGCACTGCCGCTGGACTCCAGAGTAACCGCCCCGTTTTCAGTCCATGTGTGATTGGACTGTTGTTTCAGATATTCCAACATCTTCTTCGACCCCTTTCAATTGCTTCAAAAATAAAAAGCGCCCAATGCGCTTATGCGCGGCACTTTTCTAAAAAATCAATGTTGTTCGATCGGGAAGTGTGCCGCCTCCGTCCAAAGACGAAAACAGCATTTCAAACAGGCCAAGGCGCGTTTGTGTACCCGTAAAGCACTTCCCATCGATTCTCCCAAGATATTGCTGTGTGCGCCTTTCCCTTTTCAAGATGCATTCGTTTTAACCTCTCTAAGTTGAAGATAAAATTTAAAATTGCTGTATGCATCTTTCTGCCTCGCCGCCTGCCTAAACCACTTACCGCAGAAGTAGGAAGAACAACGCTGCTTGATATTGCCATTATAACAGAACCACTCCCCCTTATCACGGAAAAAAAGTTGCGAACATTCACAGTTCGCAACTTTTCTGACGCAACAGTCTTTCTTTGATAAGTTGTACAAAGTTTTGCGGAGACACCACTTGAATCATCGGACCGAAAGATAAGATTTGAATCACCATTTCCGCTTCGTCATCCGCATCGTATGTAATCTTAACACGGTAATGCTGATCATCCAGTCTGATCGCTTCCTTTTCAAAATAAGCAAAAGAAAGAAGAACTCGTTCCAGGGCGTTTCTTTGATCCAGCAGTTCAATCTCGACGATTTTCCGTTGATCAGAACGGACGCCCTTTGGCGTTGCTTCAAAAGAACCCGTATAACGCGCACACGATCGGATCCTGCCCAAATTGACCGTTGAAACATACTGCTCTGAGGCACCGATAAGTCTGAATTTATCGTTTTTTTCCGAATATTCCAGAACCTGCGGCATCAATATCAAGTGCGTCACAGGTCCAAAGGGATGCACCGTTTCAATATCAAGCGGATATCCGACCTTGATCGCGTCCAGAATCAACCGAAAATTTCGGATATAAGATTCATCCTCATACGGATCCCCGTCACCGTATTGATCAAAGATGCTGTAATCCTGCCTGGTAAATAAAGGTTCCACGTCTTCATATTCGGGAAACGTATCCGAAAACAAACGGATTCTCGGATCTGAAAAGATTGCCTTCAGCCATCTTTTTTGGAGTATCGTGAGCGGCATGGTCGGACGATTCTTGATCGGGGTCGACCCATCCGAATCAATCAATTGCCAGCGCTCTTCATCCAAAGAGGACTCCATCTTCAGGATACTTTCCCCAAAAGCTGTCTGCTCAATCATTTCACGTAATTCTTTTTTCTGCAGGGGATGATCTATTGCCGATTGAAGAATGCGGGCGACAGTATGATAATAAGCACTATATAGTTCACTGAAAATCATGTGTTTACCCCTTCCTCAAGCCCGTAAAGACGATACATCTGTTTCAAATCGTCCCAAAACTGCTTTTCCAGCTGCTCATCGGAAAAACGAAGACAAACGATTCGACAAATAAAGGTTCTGATCCAGGGAATCACTTCTCCGGCATCCAATACATCCGCAGAAAACCGACTGGTATGATCATCGATTTTCTCTACAATCCCGCAGCGTTTTTCACGCTCCAGTCGATAATGGATATATTTTTCATTCTCCGCATACCGAACCGTAAACTCGACATGCTCCAAAGCCTGTCCGGAAATTCCCTGCGTGCTGACTCCCCACATATAAGGTCTGAGCCTGTCAAGCTTTTCTCGAAGAACATCAAACCGGGAACAAACGCCATCAGCCTTTACACAAAGAATATGATCCAGACGGAAAGAAGATATTTGTTCAAACTGCGGAGTATAGGCCATCAAATACTGTCTTCCGGTCTGAGCCCCGATCATGATCCGGAGAGGAACCACCTGGTTTTTTGTAACGCTTCCGTCGCGGCGATGAATCATTTCAATCGTGACGAAATTCTTTGCTTCCATAGCAACAAACAGCGCGCACAGAACCTGGCTGTCCATCGCGCCGGTGATATGGTGATGCTTAAAGATAAACAAATCGTTTCCACTGTTTTTTCTGTCCAGTAAATAAGACCCAATAACCCCACAGGGAGAAATTTCAGAAAAAAAATCCAGCACATCTGTATTGTTAAATTCAACAGATTCGGCCCGTCTATAAAAAATAGTTTTTCCGTGTTTTTCGGCCTTGATAATACCTTCGGCCATATATTCACGAAGTTTTTTTCTTACGGTGGATTCATCAAAAACCTTTGGTTGTTTAAAACCGCAAAGATAGTGATCCAGCTGATCGGTAATCTCACGCAAAGAAAGCACAACCGAGGGAGAGGACAATATATCCAGAAGAATAAAGTGAAGCGTAATATCTCCGTCGGTAAAACTCTTGGTCTTCCAGGCCTTGTATAAAGGATTATGGCGTACGGCACGGCTGTCAATAGAAAGAAAAACATTTTTACCGTCTGAAGTCTGCCGGAACCGCATATAACTGCCCAGCCAGCTTTCTATCCGACGGCGTTCATCATCGTAAGATCGGGCGCTCTTGTTCGTATATTCTTCGCGTCTTTTAAAACCGTACACATAAAACTCACGCATGTAGTCTCGGATTTTATTAAAATTTTTGATCAACTCATTGTATGCCATGCCGATGATTCCGCCTCCGTTCCCATGGTATAACGACCTCTGAAAAGCCTCCAAAGACCCTTCTCTTTCTGTGTGCACCAAAGTTTTCACACACAAGCACAACCGCGCCCGGCGTCAGTTTTGTTTGCGGACCGTTTTGTATTCGTCGCCGTCGTGATAGTACGGGCAATCCGCATTGTTGCGACTCAGAAAGCGCATCATTTCGTCCTCGTCCAAGCTGACGGTGCAAAGATACTGCTCATAATCCTCATCATACTCGTAATACAGACAGGATTCACATCTTGATTTCATGTGGTATTCTTTCCTTTCTTCTTTTGATCAAAAAACAGGCTCTTTATAAAACAAAGAATCAACCGGGGCAAAAGGACGGCGCGGTGGCAAGAAAGACAAAACAGCCTTTCAAACAGAAAAACCTGCAAAAGTAGCCGATTTTCCGGAAGGTGTCACAAAACAGGGAAAACATCAGGCCCAGCCGCAATGGAACAAACTCACATAAAACGGCAAGGCAGCGCAGGCCCCGGCTCGAACAAACTTATGGGGCTGAACAGACAGCGCGGCGGCGGGGAAGCTCCGTCTGCCCGCCAAACTGGCAGCCCTGCAAAAACAACCTAAAAAAAATAAACCGGTTTTCCAAAAGAACTCAGCACAAACAAGGGGGAACATTAGACCGAACCGCGGCAAAATAAATTCTCACAAAACGGTGCGGCAACGCAAGCGCCCTGGTTTTGGACAGGGTTACAGTTCAAAACGTTTACCTGCAATAAGTGGCATCCCCTAAGATCGAACAAGAATGTCCCGCAGAAAATCCAGTTCTGCGGGACAAAAATTTCGTTTATTTCTTTAAGGCCGCTTCGGCAAAGCCGCATTCAATGCCGGACGTCTGGCTGATGACAACGACCCGCATGGTCTCGGCGCCGGAAACGTCTAACGTGACCGTTTTAACCGAATCATCATCGATCTCGTACTGCCGAACCAATTTGTTATCCAGATAAATGTGAACCGAAAATGTTCCCTGCTGCGAGTTGCCGGTCCGGCCGATCAACATGGACAGCGAAGAATATTTTTGGTCAAACGTCACTTGGGCATACGCTTCTTCTCCCGACTGGAGATCCACGTTTTGATTGTTGATCACAAATCCCGGGCTATAACTTTGCGTACCCATCTTAAACGAACTGCCGGATTTGTATACCGTGCAGCCTTTTCCCGCATTGGGTGCACAGGCGTCGATCAGATCAATCGATTTCTTGGCGGCGATTTCGGACTGCTTGCTGTAGAGTTCTTTTTCGTCCGGGAATAACTGAATGGCTTGAGCCAACAGTTTTTCCGCCCCCTCGTAATCTTCTTTTTTGACCAGCGCGTCTGCCTGCGAAAGCACCGAATCTACATAAGAATCCGTATAAGTTGCAATCTGGTCGGTTAGTTCTTTGTCGTCTTTCAGAATTTTTAATGCATCGTTTAACTTATCGATTGCACCGACGTAATCGTCCTTTTTGGCCAATGCCGCGGCCTCGTCTAAATATTGCTGCTTATACTTTTCACGGGCTTGCTCTAACTTTTCCTGCGCGTCGCTGTAATGCGGGCTGGTAGATTCAATCTGGCTGTAATAGGTAATCGCGTCCGCATAATTGCCGGCTTCATATGCCTGCTGCGCCTTATTGTAAATTTCCTCCACATCCATCTGTTGGGTCAGCTCGGTGATATGCTTGCTGACTTTATCGGTTAGATACGGAACGTTAAATTTGAGAATCGTCTGCAACTGCTCCAGCGCGTCCGATGCGCTGACCTGCCCCGATTTATACGAATCCATCAACTGATCAACATAATCGTTGAGTGCCTGCTGCACCTTGGCAAACTGCGAGCCGGTCGGGTCGACTTCGGAAAAGAGCGTGGCCGCTGTTTGCGTATCCCCTTGCTGCAGCGCCGAAACAATCCGGTTGGCCGGAGAATTCATATTCAAAAACAAAACCAAAGCAATGATGCCGGCTGCGACAACCACGGCGCCGCAAACGGACAAAACAATCCATTTGACCGGAGACTTCTTCTTGGCTTTCTTTTTTGCAGCCTGCTGCTTTGCTGTCGGCGGCGAGGAAGTTTTACGCGGAGCCGGACGGGCCGGTGCTTCGTCCGGTTCGTCCTCGTCCCAGTCGTCAAACAGTTCAAAATCCGGTAAATCCTCGTCTTTTACAGCAGATGCTGCGGTTTTGGAACGCGTCGGACGGGGACGGGTCTCCTGCGGCCGCTTGGAATCGGCCCCTGGTGCGGACTTCGGAGTCATAACAGGCGGCTGATCCGGATTAGCCTGCCCGGCCACAGCTGCGCGTCGAGTCGAAGCGGGTTGTGGAGCCGAAACGGGTTTTTCGTTGAGAGGTTCGGGAACCATTTCCGTCAAATCATCGGGCACTAAAACGTCCGATTCCTCATCGGCTTCCGCACCCATACGGGACAGTTCCTGTTCGAGCCGGGACAATTTTTCTTCCAGCGATAACCGCTGACGGGATCCGCCCGCTGCATTAGGATCCGCTGCATGGGGATCCGCAGAACCCAAACCCGTATCCGAACCGGCTGTATCCGAAGAAAGACGACCGGCCGAATTGTCTGCCGGCACGGACTCTTTAGCAGCGGTGTCTGCTTCGACAGAAGCGTCCGCCTGTGCTGAAACCCCATCTTCTGCCGCGGTCGAACGTTCTGCCGAATCGTTCTCCGCCGATACCGGGGCCGACGATAAGTCCGGCTCTTGCGCAATATGCACGGCCGGCATCGGAGATTCTTCCGTCACCGGCACCGGGGACGCGTTGGAAGAAGCCGAATCCGGCGCTATCGCAGACGGTACGTTTTGATGCAAAGGCTCGGTCGTTTTGGCCTCGCCGTCAGACCGACCCGTATCTTCCCGATCAATCGGCTTGCCGCAAAAAGAGCAAAAAACTGCGTCATCCGGCTGCCGTTTTCCACAATGATTACAAAACATGGCTCTTCTCATCCCCTCTAAAAAAATAAAATATATTTACAGTTCTATAACATCTTGACCAATAGATTTCTTGTATTCGACAAAATCTGCATACGACCCCATCCGGTCAATCATGCCGTCCGGCGTCAATTCGATCACCCGGTTGGCGACCGTATCTACCATTTCATAGTCGTGTGATAAAAGTAAAACATTGCCCTTAAATGCGGCCAACCCGTCATTGAGCGCGGCAATCGATTCCAGATCCAAATGGTCTGTGGGACGGTCCAAAATCAACAAATTGGAGCCAAAGAGCATCATCCGCGAAAACATGCACCGAGCTTTCTCGCCGCCCGAAAGAACTTCGACCGGTTTATAGATACTGTCACCTGAAAACAGCATTCTGCCCAAAAAGCCGCGCAGATACGATTCGGTTTGGTCTTTGGACCATTGCCGCATCCAATCTAAAATAGAATCCTGACAGCCTTCAAAAAACGCTGTGTTGTCATGCGGAAAGTAAGAATACGAAATGCTGACGCCCCATTTGAACGTTCCCCCGTCTGCCGGCGTCTGCTGCGTCAACACATCAAACAAGGCGGCAATCGAGCGCTCATTGCCCACAAAAGCAATTTTGTCCGACCGATTGACGGTAAAAGAGACCTGATTAAATAAAACGTTGCCCGCCGCGTCCTTTTTGCACAAATCAGTGACGGTTAAGATATCTTTTCCGGGCTCCCGGTCCATGTCAAATCCGATAAACGGATAACGGCGGCTGGAGGCCGGTAATTCTTCGATTGTTAATTTATCCAGCAGCTTTCGGCGGGACGTGGCCTGCCGGGACTTGGATTTGTTGGCGGAAAAGCGCGCGATAAAATTTTGCAGTTCCTTGATTTTTTCCTCGTTCTTTTTATTCTGCTGTTTAATCATGCGCTGAATCATCTGGCTGGACTCGTACCAAAATTCATAGTTGCCCACATACATTTTGATGGACGAATAGTCGATATCCACGATGTTGGTACAGACATTATTTAAAAAGTGCCGGTCGTGCGAAACCACTAACACCGTACCGAAATAGTCCGACAGAAAATCTTCCAGCCATGCGGTTGCCGCAAGGTCCAAACCGTTTGTCGGTTCGTCCAGTAAAATAATCTCGGGATTGCCGAACAACGCCTGGGCCAGCAAAACTTTGACCTTTTCACTTTCTTTTAACTGTGACATCGGCTCATAAAGACAGGACTCTTCAAGCCCCAGGCCCTGAATCAACCGGGAGGCGTCGGATTCCGACTCCCAGCCGCCCAGCTCGGCAAACTCACTTTCCAACTCGGATGCGCGCAAGCCGTCCTGTTCCGAAAAATCTTCCTTGGCGTAAATAGCGTCTTTTTCTTTTAAAATATCATATAACCGGCGGTTGCCCATAATGACCGTGTCCAACACCGTGTACGCGTCAAAGGCAAAATGGTCCTGACGCAATACGGATAACCTCGTATTCTCATCAATGGTCACGGTACCGCTCGTCGGTTCTAATTCTCCACATAAAATTTTTAAAAACGTCGACTTCCCCGCTCCGTTCGCGCCGATAATCCCATAACAATTGCCCGGAACAAACTGTAAGTCCACTTCTTTAAACAGGACCTCCGCACCGAACTGAAAACTGACGTCTGAAAGTGTAATCATGCTTTTCTCCCACTCTGTAAAGATTCCTTTTATTGTATCATAAATTCGGCAAATAGTCAATCGCCGTTTTGGGCGGGTTCCTCGGCTGCAAAAGCCTGTTCAACCCGCGCCGCCAATGCCTTTTTCTCTGCCTCAGGTAAAAAAGACGCCTGCACGGCGTGCCGGACCAGCGTTTGCTTTTCTTCCCGGGTCAGACCGTAAATCAGTTCAATCAGCCGATATTCATCCCGCAGGCACGTATCCGAAACGGTGAGGTTATCCGTATTGATCGTCACCAGCACCCCGCTTTGCAGCCAGCGTTTGAGCGGATACTGCTCTGCCTGTTGCACGGCTTTGGTTTGAAAATTAGAAGACGGACACATCTCTATCGCAATCTGTTGACGCATGATTTGATCCATCAATTCGGGATCCCCGGCCGCGTTTAACCCGTGCCCGATCCGTCGCGCACCGGCTTCTACCGCCGTCCGGACGCTGTCCGAACCGGACGCTTCCCCGGCGTGCACGGTAAACGGGACTTCGAGCTGCCGCGCCAATTCAAACACGGGGCTGCATTGCTGCGTTGCATACCGGGCTTCA
Organism: Clostridia bacterium; assembly: GCA_014872655.1. Classification (GTDB taxonomy): domain Bacteria; phylum Bacillota; class Clostridia; order Oscillospirales; family UBA644; genus UBA644. The sequence goes on along the minus strand of WHHJ01000004.1, from coordinate 5,291 downwards.
TCCCCGGCTAAATCGACCCCAACCACCGACTTGCCCAAAAAGTCCTTGGCCAGCCGGACGGTTTGCAGGTTTTGTTCTTCTACCCCGTCGGCCCGCATCGCGCACAAAATCAACCGCGCGTCAAAGCCGGACTCCTGCACGCCCCGGGCCGCCGCCTCAACAATCTGCTCCATTGTAGCGCCGGAAGCGGTGTGCAGCTGCGGCGCAAACCGAATCTCGGCATATAGCAGCCCCTGCTGCTGCAATGTTTGACACAACTCCCGGGTTGCGTAACAAACCGCGTCGGGCGTTTGCAGCACCGACAGCGGAATCTGAAAACATTTTAAATAGGTCGCTAAATCCGGGCAATCCGGCGGCGCAGTCAAAAAAGGTTTCAGCGCCTCGGCCGTCTGCACCGGCAGTGTAATATGCTGCTGCTGTGCCAATGTCCAAACCGTTTGACAGGACAGCGATCCGTCTAAATGTAAATGCAAGTCTATCATGCACATGCTCCTCTTTCTCTGGGGACGCCCCCCACCGCGTTCCCGCATCCCGTCCGTTGGGACGGATACAGGAAACTTCGTTATTTGTTTTGAAGATCGGCCGCGAGAATCAACCGGCGAACCAACCGGAAAAGACGCTCCCCGGCCTGCGCGGCTGCGCGCTTGACTTCCTCGTGATTGAGTTCGGCATTGCCGACACCGGCGGCCGCATTGGTGATCAAACTCAGACCGCAAACACGCATCCCGGCATGACGGGCGGCGCACGCCTCGATGGCCGTACTCATGCCGACCGCGTCGGCACCCAAAGACCGGAACATCCGTATTTCTGCCGGCGTTTCGTATTGCGGGCCCACCGTCTGTAAATACACGCCTTCCCGCAATCGGATTTTCTCCGCCTGCGCGGCCTCGCGGACGGCCCCACACAGCGCAGGGTCATAAACCTGCGACATGTCCGGAAACCGCGGACCCAAAGATTCCAGATTCGGTCCGACCAAAGCAGACGGCGCAAAACACGCAATGTGATCCGTAATTAACATCGGGTCCCCCACTTCAAACGCCGGGTCGATTCCACCTGCCGCGTTGGTCAAAATGAGCGTCTGTGCCCCCAGCAAGCGCAGCAGCCGCAACGGCAAAACCACCTGCGCAGGCGTATATCCTTCGTATAAATGGACGCGGCCCTGCATGGCCGCAACATCTACGCCGTCCAGTCGGCCAAAAACAAAACGGCCCTCATGTCCGGCCACCGTAGAAACCGGGAAATCCGGGATCTGTGTATACGGAACCGTACAAACCGTTTGCAGACGGTCTGCAAAAAAACCAAGCCCGGACCCCAACACCACCGCGATGCGGGGGCGAAAATCCGCCGCTGCAAAAGCCGCGGCCGTCTGGCGCTGCAACGCTGTTAAACAAGATTGCAACAGGGCTGCTGTTGACTCCATTCTTTCACCTGCTCTCTGTGAAGTGCCGAGACCAAACAATTTTTAAAATCGAGTCCGGCGATGGATTAAAGGATTTCGGCTTGCGGGACCTGCTGCTGCAGTGACGAAACCAAATCCGAAGGGACATGCTGAAAAAAAACACGTCCGTCATACGCTTGAGCGGCTTGTACCAGCTGCTGTAAAAACAAATACCCCTCTGCGCTGATCGTGCGCAGCCGGCGCATATCCAGCACCAGATCCTGCCGTGCGCTGAGCAGCATTTGCGTTTGTAAACGATACTGCGTCGCCGTAGCCGCATTGAGTACCTCGTACACGATTACACCGGCGTGCCGTCGATTTTGTTCCACGATGCCACCTGCCCGGCGCTACCGCACGATTTCAAAAACCTGGTCTTCGTCCAAAGAGACCACGGTACAATCGTTCATATACGTGCATTCCGGCAATACGATCATCGCATGCAGAGGCTCTTCCCCTGCCGGCAGCGGCGCCAAGTGCCAGATCGCCGGATTGATTTTGACCAACGTATTTTTCGGAACCAGGAAAGCCTTTGTTAAATGGGTGACAGGCGTTCCGGCCGACGCGGGCGCGACGTGTAAAATCATATCCTGATTGAGCGGCAAAATGATTTCACAGGTGGTGGTATGATACTCCACCGCATCAACAATCATGCGCTCAGGGCTGCGAACGGTAATCGGTGAAAATCCGACCCCCGACGTATACGCCGCCGAAACACGGTCCGGATAAAACTGATGCAGCGGCCCGCACAGCGCATATCCCTGCGGAGAAGTCATCGAATAAAACTGGCCGAACGGTGCAAAATCCTCCGCCGTCAAAGGTTGTACTGGAATCTGTCTCATAAAAAGTCCTCCTGTAAAAAATCAATTTCTATAATAAAGACGCGGAGGACATGCCTCCGCGAGCGGGCTTAACATCCCGCGAATTTTTCACGCTGACTGCGGATCCACTCCGCATCATCAAAATAATTGAGCCGCATCGCCGACCGGATTTCGTCCAGTGTTTGCTGCGCGACTCCGCGAGCATAGTCGCTGCCCTGCCGCAACATCTCAGTAACATACCCGATGTCTTGCTGGTATTGCTTGCGGCGTTCCCGGATGCCAGACAATTGCTGCTGCAACACTTCATTCAAGAATTTTTTAACCTTCACATCGCCCAGTCCGCCGCGGCGATAGTGGTCTTTGAGTTCATCCAGGTTGGCATATTCGGGCAAAAATGCCGCAAAATCCTCGTCCCGGCAAAAGGCGTCCAAATAGGTAAAGACTGTATTTCCCTCTACTTTTCCAGGGTCGGATACTTTGAGATGATCCGGGTCCGTATACATACTCATAACCTTGGTGCGCACGTCCTGTTCGGTGTCGGACAAATAAATACAATTGCCCAGCGACTTGCTCATCTTGGCTTTTCCGTCCGTTCCGGGCAGCCGCATGCACGCGCCGTTTTGCGGCAGCAAAATCTCGGCTTCAACCAAAGTAGGACCGTAAACCGCATTAAATTTACGCACAATTTCATTGGTCTGCTCGATCATCGGCTTTTGATCTTCTCCAGCCGGGACCGTCGTGGCTTTAAAGGCGGTAATATCCGCCGCCTGGCTGATCGGGTACGTAAAGAATCCGACCGGAATACTGGCCTCAAAATTGCGCATGCCGATTTCCGCCTTGACGGTCGGATTTCGCTGCAATCTGGAAACCGTTACTAAATTCATATAATAAAACGCCATCTCGCACAATTGCGGGACCTGAGACTGGATAAACATGGTGCATTTTTCCGGGTCCAATCCGCAGGACAAATAGTCCAGCGCCACTTCCAAAATATTCTGCCGCACTTTTTCCGGATGGTCGGCATTGTCGGTCAATGCCTGTGCGTCGGCAATCATCACGTAAACGTGATCGTATTCTCCTGAATTCTGAAGTTCGACCCTGCGACGCAGTGATCCGACATAGTGGCCGATATGGAGCCGACCCGTCGGACGATCTCCCGTTAAGATAATTTTTGACATCTGTAAACACCCCTGACAGGATCTGTATTCTTTTATGTATTCATGATACCATGAAAGCTGTCAATGCCCTCTGGCTGCAAAGCAAGACTTTTTGCGTATATCATCACACGATGAAAGCGTTCCATGACGCAGGCGCATGAAATGCGCACCCGGTAAATGCCCTGCGGCTGCAAAGCAAGACTTTCTGCGTATATTATACCATGCCCAACGCCGATTGTAAACACATCGACACGATTTTTAACAAAAATGCCCGACGCACCAATCCGCCACTTCTTCAAAGACCTGCTCACGATTGATTTCGTTGAGCATCTCGTGCCGTCCGCCCGGATAAATCCGACAGGTGACGTCTTCGATCCCGGCCTGGCACAGGCGTGCAAAGACCGTCTCAACGCCCCGGCCGTAATCGCCGACAGGGTCCTGATCCCCTGAAAACAGATAGATCGGCAAATCCCGGCGAATCTGACGCGCCCAGGATCGGCGGTTGACCGCTGCATGCACGGTCAGCAGCTCATGATAGGCGCCGGCGGTGAATGGAAACGTACATTTGGGATCCTGCGCATAGATGCGCACGACTTGCTCGTCACGAGAGATCCAGTCGTATTCCGTGACGGGATTTTCGATCCGGCGCACATAGGAACCCATTCCTGCATGCTGCAAAAAGGAAGAAACGTGTCGCGGCCCATACAGCCGCACCAACAACGCCGAAAGCCATACGCCAAGCCGAATCATCGCGGAAGGTCCGCCAGTGCCGCTGAGAATCAATCCGTCCAGGCTGTCCGGATATTCGCAGGCAAACCAACGCGCAAAAAAGCTGCCCATACTATGTCCCAACAAAATCACGGGGATATCTCCGTAACGCTCCCGCGCCAACCGGTTCATCTGCTTTAAATCGTGCAGTACATAAAACCGTCCGTCCCGATCGGAAAAATATCCGTCCATGCCCACCGTACCGCTGGTTAAACCGTGCCCTAAATGGTCGTTGCCGCAGACAAAAATACCACGGTCGTTCAAATAACGGGCAAACGCTTCGTAACGCCCCAAGTGCTCGCACATCCCATGACTGATCTGCACCACCGCGCGCGGGTCTGCCGAAGGCGTTTCAAAAAAATAGGCCGCCACTTCCGACTTTCCATCAGAAGAACCAAAAGATTCGATCTTTCGCTCCACTCTAATCCCTCCTTCAAAAACCCCGTATTTTTTTATAATCAATCCTTCTTACAAAGAATCTTTTTTCACACAAACAGAACAACACTTTTTCGATTTCGGACGGTGTTACAATCATGGTTTCCGGGCCGCAGCGGTTACACGCATCCAGTCAAAACAGTATCGTCCCAGGATATCTTATAATACAGACGAATAGAATTACCCGCACAAAAGTTTGAAGACAAGTCCGGAGATAATATTCTCCATCCCAATGCTGCCGACTGTGAGGCACAACGGACCAACTACCGACAGGGCCGCAAACACGGGATCAAAAAATCCCGAAAGCGGAAAACCGCACACAAATAGTGCGCCCATTAAAAATCTTGCAGACCAACTGGCTATAGCACAGAAAGCACCGGATTTTCTTTTTTTATTATACCATGCACGACCTGAAATTGCAACCAAATCAGTCCTCAAACCATAGTTGACAAAAATCGGTAAAATACGCACTTTTTGTCATTTTTTGCCAAATACACCGCTTTGATTTTATGCAAAAAGACGTTTTACTTCATTTTTGAAACATGATATAATAGACGCAGAAAGTCTTGCTTTGCAAGCCTTAGGGCATTCGCCACGTGCGCATTTCATGCGCCTGCGCTATTGACGGCTTCGCAAAAATGCCCTTGCAAGCAAGCATTTTTGCTTTATGGTATA